>JAPOVY010000068.1 GCA_026707905.1 Gammaproteobacteria bacterium
GTTTCGCCGTCTGGCATCGTAATGTCGATGACTGCTTCTAGATCTGTCGAGATCTGGTGTATTTCTTCGTGTGTCAGCCAAACGCTCTGAGCCGAAACTCTTGCTTGTGTCGACGCGTTGGTAGTTTGAGCTGGTTCGTTGGCAAAGGTGAGTGTTCCCTCAATCGAAACGGACTGAGTGACGTGCCCCAAAAATAGCCATGTTGCAAACGCCGCGATGGTTACAGCGATGACGATTACCAACAGCCGCTCTCTCGGAGTCGAAATGGTCAACAGCCTGTCGAGCTGTTCACGCTCCTCTTTGGCTTCTGCAACTGCGTTATGAAATGAATCGAATGGATTGTCGAACACGACTGCGGGACGACCCGTACGGTAATTCAAGCTAATGGAAGCGGAATTATGTGCCCATTGTTCGATTCAGTCGTTATAGCGCTAAATTCGATCATATAAACGTGTACAGTTAAATCGCACTCCTGAATCTTTCATAGATCGTTAGCTGGTGGTTGAACGGCTAGGGAATGTGGGTTATTCGGCTTCTTCGGGACATGGTCGGAATCGATTCGAGTGAAAACACTACATCGAAGTCGACAACTAATCGGCTAGATTCGATTCGAACATGCTACACTTAATTTAGAGACGGAACGGTGTGCGATGAGCCAAAGAGATATACGAAAAGCGGGACTTCGCGTCACCTTGCCTCGACTGCGGGTGCTCCAAGTTCTGGAGGAAGCTGAACCGCACCATCTTTCAGCAGAAGATATTTACAAGAAGCTGCTTTCTCTCGATGAGTCGATCGGTCATGCGACCGTTTACCGTGTTCTCATGCAGTTTGAAGATGCCCAAATCGTGCGACGCCACAATTTCGCAGACGACGGCCATGCGGTATACGAACTAGCTGAAGGTGAGCACCATGATCACATGGTGGATATCGATACCGGAGAAGTGATTGAGTTCGTCAACGAGAATATCGAGACACTTCAACAGAAAATCGCAGACGACCATGGCGTAGACCTCGTAGACCACGAGCTTGTGCTATACGTAAAGAAACGCACGCAATAGTCTGTTGAGACACATCTGGCCGGGTCTTAGTGTCGGTTACAAGTCTCTCATTCGCCGACGACTACACGGAATGCAGAAATTCGCGCTGGCTCAAATGGATGTCCAGTGGCGATCGCAATAAACTGCTGATTACCCAAGAGATATGAAATCGGCGCGGGTGAGTCGAACGCACCGATCAATTCAGTCGACCAGATTTCCGCCCCCGTTTTTTTATCGAGGGCTTTGAGCGTAGACGGGGATCCGCCATGTCCCATAATCAGAAGATCTGGTAAAACCAATATACCAGGATTGGCGTGTAAAGCGCCAAGATTTGGTAGTTGATCCTTAACGTTCGCCAATAACGGATGACCTTGTGGTCCGACACCGTTGGCGACCTGCCACGAGATCTCACCTTGATCTAAATCGTACGCCGTAATGTTCGACCACGGCGGATTGACGGGAGGTAGTCCTTCAATGGAAAGTAGGCGCCAAGATTCACGATAGGGTATTTCACTCGGCGTAGTGTCCAAGGTTACCGGTACCTCTCCCTCGTTCCCTCTTCGAGCAATAGGGATATTGCGTGCGACCATGATCGCACGTCGCGAGGATACATACAGGCGGCGTTCGACAGGATCGAACGCAGCGCCGGGCCAATTTGCGCCTCCCCCAATTCCAGGTGAGAGCACGGTACCTCGCAATGAAATAGGCGTATATAAAGGTCCGAGGTCAAGACTCGCTACAAGTTCCTCGGCCCTTTGGCGGAGTTCTGGGGTGAGATCGATAAGATCATCGTGCGTGAGACCTTGGAGTTCGTAGGGTGGTGGTTTAGTCGGATGTGGTTGCGTAGGAGACGCGACTTCACCTATTACGTCGCTCTTGGGGACGGGTCGTTCCTCGACGGGCCAAACGGGTTCGCCAGTGAGTCGGTCGAGCACAAATAAGAAGCCAACTTTCGTCACTTGTGCAACGACTTTGCGAGGTACGTTGTCCACGACGATGTCCGCAACTACGGGTGGTGCAGGTAAGTCGTAGTCCCAGATGTCATGGTGCGTGATTTGGAAATGCCAGATTCGCGTGCCTCGGTCAACATCAACAGCCACGACAGATGTCCCAAACAGGTTATCTCCGGGGCGGTCGCCACCGTACATGTGGTTTGTTGGCGCAGTCACGGGAAGATACACGTGACCTAGATCGGGGTCGCAACTAAACGTTGACCAGACGTTTGTATTACCCATCCAGCGCCATGAGTCGTTTCCCCACGTTTCGACGCCAAGTTCACCTTCTTGTGGAATCGTCTTGAACACCCATTTCTGCTCACCTGTAATGGGGTCAAAACCTCTGACATCGCCTACGGGTAAGTTCTGGCGCCAATCCGAATCCCGAAATTGAAACTGAGACATATCGTTAGTCTGGGAACCTACCACGATAGTGTCCCGGCAGACAAATGGTGGGTGACTCCAAGAAACCTGAGCTCGGTCGAGAGGTCGTCGCAAACCTTGTGTGAGATCGACGTTACCATCATTACCGAAGGAACTGATAACGTCACCGTCTTCGGGATCGAGCGCATACATCCAACCGTCGCTTGTTAGAAGGATGACGCGTTCGCAAGGCGTGCCTTCAACGCACACCGATTGCTCGTGGTATGCCAATCCACGGGTTGTCCATCCAAACATCGCGGGACGTGGTCGGAGTCGGGTTTCGGGATCAAATTCCCAGAGTTCCACGCCAGTCTCCGCATCGATGGCGACGACGGTAGACAGTCGAGTTCGAACGAACACTCTTCCGTCAACCATGAGAGGGGTTGCTTTGAACGGCTGCCCACCCCACCCCCGGCGCCGAGTAGTGCCAGTCGTGTTCGGTCCGCTATCGATCTTCGCTTCCCACACCCACGCGAGTTCTAGGTCGTGAATCGACGTCGCGTCGATATATGGCAGAGGACTGTATTTCTGTGCTTGTAGGTTGCCGTTGTACGATGGCCACTCACCCCAATTCGTTGAGTAGTCCATCGGCACGCGCTCTGATTCAGACGACGTTCTCTTGACTTTTGATGGAGACGCAGTCTTGGCCGCGGACTCGCTTTCGATTTCGACGATTCGATTGGTATCGGCTTGTTCACCGCGTTCATGTAACCAGTCGACGTCTATTTCGAGCGCATTTCTTCGTAAGCGCTCATCGATAAGCCAGATGCCACGTTCGTTTAGCGCGGTACCGCCCACAACGGTCTGGTGGCAGAAACTGCAGTCGTTAGCTCCGAATTTGATAGCGCTAGGAAACAGCTCGGGTTTACCGTGAATCACGGTGGTCGTAAAAAGCGTGATCAGCCATAGAGATGCTATCGGGTGCAAGCTACTTAAACGCATGATCAACAAAGTTCCGAGCCGACAGATACCAAAAGTACATGTGGAAACGCAGGACGCGAATGCATGCGGATTGTAGCTGAGCTAACGGCTTCCGAAACGGTGTTTCGAGTTGCAGCCGCTGCTCTCAAAGGTTAGGCTCGATGTGCTGAAGTGAGGTAAGAGTCGGCCTGCATTTCAATGATCCGACTTACTGTTCGTTCAATTGGCTTTTTTAGCTGATCGCCTTGGTAAAGCTGCTGAATAGGCGCTTGTGCGTAGAAAATCACATTGACATTTCGATCGTAGAACTCGTCGATCAATGCGACGAACCGTCGCGCTGAACTCTCAGACGAACTGTCCAGAATCGGAATGTCGTAAATCACGACGGTATTGAATTGACGCGCTAGTTCGATGTAATCCGATGCGTTCCGCGGCGATTCGCATAACTCGTTAAACGTAAACCCAGCAATTCCTTCGAGATAGTAGAGTGGTCTAAGTTCACGACCATTGACGAGTAGTGGGATCGAAACGTCTATCTCTCGGCGTAAGAACATGCGCCGGTCTTTTTTGATTGAGTCGGCATCTGCTGGGAACTGCAGCCGGTAAATCTCGCCTTTATGTAACGTCTCAAGTCGGTAGTCGTGTTCTCCACCAATTTCGTGAACGACGGTATGTGCTTCGATCAACCGAATAGCAGGAATAAACCGGCTCCGCTGCAATCCATTCTCGTATAAGTTGGCTGGATGCGAATTTGACGTGGCGACCAAGACTACCCCTTCCTCGAAAAACGCGTCCAGAAGCTCAGCGAGAATCATCGCATCGCCAATATCTTCCACGAAAAACTCATCGAAGCACAGCAACAGGGCATCCTCGCGGAATACGCGAGCGATTTCTCGCAGTGGGTCTGTACGTCCCTCAAATTCGTGAAGTTGCTGGTGGACGAGTTGCATGAAGTGGTGAAAGTGGAGCCGTCTTTTTGCGTTGATGGGTAGCCATGTGTAGAAAGCGTCCATCAAGAATGTCTTCCCTCGGCCGACTCCACCCCACAGGTAAATACCTTTCGGATGTGCGTCAGCACCTCGTCGACGGAAAATACGTGCGAATATCCGACGCGACTGCGACTGCGTTTCGACCTGGATCAGTTTCGATGCAAGGGCGTCGAAAAGTTGTGCAACCGCATGCTGAGCTGTATCAGGTTGGAATGCTTCTTGAACGAGTTCTTGAAAGTGCGTAACGAAACTCACTGAGAAGGATCCGACGCTGCAAGGTCATCGATTGCTGTCGTAGTCACGTAAACGGACTCTCGCGGCTTCCGCATGTGCGTGTAATCCTTCGACTTCGGCAAGCTGGCTTGCAACCCTACCAAGCACGTCGGCGCCAGACTCGGAAATATCGATGATGGATGTTCGTTTTGTGAAATCCTGGACGCTAAGCACGGATGCGTAGCGAGCCGTGCCGAACGTGGGTAGAACATGACTCGGTCCTGCAACGTAATCGCCAAGTGTTTCGGCACTGAATTGGCCTAAGAAAATCGCTCCTGCGTGCTTGATGTTTGCTAGATGATTTCGAGGGTTTGAAACGGCGAGCTGCAGGTGTTCCGGAGCTATTCGATTAGCGATTTCGATCGCTTCATCGAGCGACCTCGTTTGGATGAACGCACCTCGGCTCGCTAGCGACTTCCTTATGATGTCAGCGCGAGGCGACCTTTTGAGATTCGCATCGATTTGCGTGCCGACGTCTTCGAGGTACCGACTGGATGGACTCACCAGGATCGCTTGTGCATTAGCATCGTGCTCTGCCTGCGACATCAGATCCCACGCCGTCCATATTGGATCGACGGAGCCATCCGCAATGACCAATATTTCGCTTGGCCCGGCTATCGATTCAATACCAACGGGTCCGAATACGAGTTTCTTTGCGGCAGCGACCCACTCGCCACCAGGTCCAACGATTTTGTCGACTTTCGGTACGCTACCCGTTCCAAATGCCATCGCGGCTATTGCTTGTGCGCCTCCAATGCCAAATACATGCGTTGGTTCAATGAGATGAAGTGCCGCCAGAACATGGTCGCTAATCGTGTCTTGCGCCATCGGTACTGCAACAATCGTCTCAGAAACCCCGGCGATTTTCGCAGGAACAAGCGTCATAAGTACGGTAGACGGGTAGGAAGCTTGACCGCTTGGCACATACGCACCTATGCGTGCAATCGGCGTGATGCGGCTTCCTAGCGTATTGCCAAATTCGTCCGTGTACTCTAAGTCTGGGGAGACTTGCCGCTCGTGATACTCGCGGATGCGATCAGCGGCGGTTTTCAGCGTCTCTCGATCAGCCGTCGCCAGTCGGTCCCATGCGATAGCCATGGAATCGCGGGTAACGATGAGATCATCTACGTCCCCTATCTTGCGATCGTCAAATTCCTGCGTGAAGCGAACAAGCGCATCGTCGCCTCCTTCGCGAATTGCGTCTACTATCTGCTGGACGCGCGCAACCACTTCAGGATCTTCTCGGCTTTCCCAGCGTAATACGGCTTCAAGGTCCGACTCAAAACCTGGTTGTTGCGTGTCCAATCGTTGGATCGCGATGCTCATTGCTCGTTGAAGCGGTGAATATCTGCACCTACCGCGGTCAGTTTGGCTTCAATGTGTTCGTAACCACGATCAAGGTGATAAACCCGGTCGACGATGGTTTCGCCTTCTGCAACCAAGCCTCCAATCACCAGACACGACGAGGCGCGTAGATCAGTTGCCATGATGTTAGCGCCATGTAATTGAGGAACGCCGCGAATGGTGGCAGTCGTGCCGTCGCTTTCGATTGAGGCACCAAGCCGCGCTAATTCAGGTACGTGCATGAATCGATTTTCGAAAATCGTCTCAGTCACACGACTGGTACCTCTGGCGACACAATTAAGCGCGAGGAACTGAGCCTGAAGATCAGTCGGTATTCCAGGATATGTAGCAGTGCGGATATCCACAGCTTGTGGTTGCTTCCCGTGAGTGTCAATCTGAATGTAATCGCCGTCAAATGAGACTTCCGCACCACTCTGACGCAGTTTCGCAATCGGTGCATCCAATAGATCGTGACATCCGCCGTTTATGGTGATACAGCCGCGTGTCGCAGCACCGGCGATAAGAAATGTCCCTGCTTCGATTCGATCGGGCATTAGTGTCGCAGTGCATCCGTGGAGTGACTCCTTCCCAGCAACATGAATCACGTCGGTACCTGCTCCCTTTATATCTGCACCCATATCAATCAGCATATTGGCAAGCGCAACGATCTCCGGTTCTCGTGCGGCATTTACGATAGTGGACTCGCCATCTGCGAGAGTCGCGGCCATAAGCGCGTTTTGAGTACCTGTAACCGTTGCGATATCCATATCAATTAGAGAACCGCGTAGACGCCCGTCGATTTGCGCGGTTACGTAGCCTTCCTTTAGTTCAATCGTCGCGCCAAGTGCTGACAGAGCTTTCAAATGTTGATCAATAGGTCGAGTACCTATGGCGCAGCCTCCGGGCAGCGATACCTCGACGAACTGGAAGCGAGCAAGTAGTGGACCCAGAACCAAGAATGAAGCGCGCATCGTCTTGACTAGCTCATAAGGTGCTTTAAGGTTGTTGATGCTGTTGGACCGAACTAGCACCTCGTTGTCGCCACAGAAAGCGGCACTCGCACCTAACGACTGCAACACGGCGAGCATCGTGTGTACATCCCGCAGTCGCGGAACGTTGCTGACACGCACAGGTTCAGCGGTAAGCAAAGCGGCAGCTAGCATCGGTAACGACGCGTTTTTTGCGCCTGAAATAGGAATATGCCCGTGTAGCGGCCGGCCACCCTGGATTCGGAGCTTCTCCATTCTCAGTTCGCCTCTACTTCTGTTGGCGTTTTGGCTTGAATGGTGACAGCGTGCAACTCGCCGGAAGCCAGTAGCTCCTTTAAACAACCGTAAACCCGTTGCTCGCGACGAACTCGCAACACCCCTTCAAATTCCGAAGCGACAACTCGGATCAAACAGCGGTTTCCATCAACGGTAAGCTCGATGGATGCATCAGGGAACTCTTGTTCGAGATTTGAACGAATCGTGTCTTCTAACAGAGCTTGTAAAACCTTTAAATACTTAAGTTCGACCGCAGCGGAACGGGAGAGTTAGTAGGCAACGCGGTCATGAGCGGCTGATATGGATAGCCAGACAGTTAGCTAACTGCTCTCGAAATGTTACATGCCATGACCGATTAGCGACTCAGAAATGAGCTGTGCAAACCACTACGATAGCATGAGCTAATCGAGTTAGATTAGTCGGAAGGACTCCTACGCTCTCTCAATCGAATCCCGAATGTCAGAATACAATCCGATTTATGCCTTAGCGCGACAACCATATCCAGCGGAATGTCTCTAGTTCTTTCATTTTTCATTCTGCTCGGAGGGCTGGTCTTACTTTTCTGGAGCGCAGACAAGTTCGTTGCGAGTGCGGTCGCCATCGCGAAGCAAATGAACGTCTCGAAGCTTTTGATCGGTTTGACGGTTGTATCAGTTGGTACTTCGGCGCCAGAAATTGTTGTTACGCTCGCTGCTTCGCTTCAAGGCAATTCTGGTCTCGCATTCGGTAATGCGATCGGATCGAATATCGCCAATGTCGGTCTCGTACTCGGCGTTACGGCCATCGTCGTGCCTTTACCGTTCGCGACGTCGGTGTTGAAATTTGAGATGCCGTGGCTCCTACTGGCCACGCTTGTCGTCGCCGTTATTCTCACATGGGACTACGAACTATCCAGAATCGACGGCGTGATCCTATACATCCTGCTGAGCGCAGGGATGTATCAGATGTTTCGCGCTGCGCGCAAAAGACATGAACTTCCTACCGGATTAGAGGATGAGCTTGAAGACATTGAGGAAATGAGCAAGCGCCAGGCTTGGAGTTGGTTGCTGATCGGTTTGGTGCTACTCGCTGTCGCAGCGGAGCTGGTCGTATTTGGTGCGAAGGACATCGCCCGGTACTTTGGCGTTCCAAACAGTGTCGTAGGAGTCACAATCGTTGCTCTTGGTACTAGCTTACCGGAGTTAGCGGCCACTTTGACAGCAGCTACGCGAGGACATCCAGAGATCGCGATCGGTAACGTCGTCGGGTCAAACATCCTTAACATTTTGGCAGTATTGCCTATCCCGGCGTTAATTCTTCCGTACGCGTTATCGACAGTGGAGATTTGGCGAGATCTCGGCGCCATGTTCGCGTTCACGATGTTATTAGCTTTATTTGCATACGGGATACGCTCAAGGAAGATCGTGACTCGATTTGAAGGCTGTGTGCTCTTACTGGGTTATGTGGGTTTCATGGTGGTCGTGGCGGTACAGGAGTTTAACAAGATCTAGTGGCGAGTTCTGGATCATTGGACGACCGCTTACGAGAGATAAGGCTCGTTGTACTTGATGTGGACGGGGTACTGACGAACGGTGAGCTCACGTTCGACTCGGACGGTACGGAATATAAGACGTTCAACGTACATGACGGTTACGGCATACGCAAACTGCAGAAGGCAAACATAGCCTTCGGCATCATTACTGGACGTGATAGTCCGATCGTTACCTCGCGCGCACATGAGCTTGACATCGCGCACGTGATTCAAGGCGCGTCGGATAAGGGAGAAGCGCTTACAAGTCTGTTAATAAAACTGAACCTGAGTGAGGAGCAAACACTGTTTGTGGGAGACGACGAACCCGATTTACAAGCAATGCGCATTTCGGGTATTTCCGTCGCAGTCGCCAACGCAGTTGATGTTGTAAAGGAGCAAGCGGATTGGGTGACAGTTCGGAATGGTGGTGAAGGTGCAGTGAGAGAGGTATGCGATCTACTCTACGACGCATTAGCTTGATATGAAATGGATATACGTCGTCCTCATCGGTGTGTTGGTGGTCGTCTTCGTTTACATGATTAATACCGATGAACCGCCGACTTTGAATCCCTTCCCTCAAGCACTTAGCGACGAGCCGGACGCATTGCTAACTGGTTTTGAGGTAACGCAATTCGATACCGAAGGTACTCAGCTATATCGGCTATCCGCGACGGAAGCGACTTACTACGAAAGGCTAAATCGAACGAACGTACTTGGGCTGAGCATGATCGTCTATTCTGAAGGTGAAGACGACTGGCGATTGAGAGCGGACGAAGGGGTCTACGAAGAGGACTCGGCGGATCCTCTGTTGACGTTGAGTGGCAATATCCATTTGTCGTCGGTGGGGGACGCGGAATCCACAGTCGTGGTCACTACGGCGTCATTAAACATCTATCCCCGTCGACAATTTGCTGAATCGATGAGTAGAGTTATCGTTGAGAATGAAGGTAGCAAATTCCATGCCGATCAATTTGAAGTGGATTTGGGGACGAAGGACGTCAGATTTTCGGCAGATGCAGATTCAAAAGTCGAACTACTGGTTTCGCCTAGTTCTTAGTCTGTTTGTGACTGTGTTAGTCGTCACGTCGCATGCGATACCAGCACAGGCTGACGTTGACGAGACGCAGATACGCCTAGCCGGAAATTCCGCGCAGGCTAATTTAGAGGATCCTGAGAGTGATTGGTCGTTCGATGGCGATGTTCAACTAGAACGCGGTTCTTTGACGCTGACCGCCGATCGCATGACTGCTAAGAGATCCAAGGGCGATATCGTTGAGGTTATCGCTGAGGGCGAACCGGCGCAGTTCACTCAAACTGAACCAAATTTAGTAACTGCATCTTCGTCAAGTATGACGTACAGTGTGACGGATGAAACAATCGTGCTGTCAGGCGAAGTAATACTCCTTCAGGGCGGGAATGAGACACGGGGTGAGCGGATTGAATACGACGTGAGTTCTGGCGAGTTGATCGCGGGGTCTACGAACCCAGCTGATGGTCAACAGATTGAATTCGTACTGGATGACGAAGAGTGACCGACGGGGACAGCGCGTTGGTGGCGACGAATGTCACCAAAAGTTACGGTAAGAAACGTGTCGTGGAAGGCGTCTCGCTCAATGTACACAGTGGTGAGATTGTCGGGTTGCTCGGTCCTAACGGTGCCGGTAAGACGACGTGTTTCTACTGTATTGTGGGCTTGGTAAGAATGGACTCCGGCACGATTAGTGTTAATGCGATTGATGTTTCTAACGCTCCGATGCATGTTCGTGCGCGCCAGGGCTTAGGTTATTTGCCGCAAGAAGCTAGCGTATTTAGACGATTATCGGTGCGTGACAACCTTATTGCGGTGCTACAGTTACGAAAGGATCTAGGAAGAACCGAGCGGACAGAGACCATGGAACGTTTGCTCGACGAATTTCAATTGACAGGCTTTCAAGATACGCGTGGCGAACGTTTATCGGGTGGTGAAAGGCGACGCCTAGAGATTGCGCGTGCACTAGCGTCGGCGCCGAGGTTCATGTTGCTCGATGAACCATTTGCAGGCGTCGACCCAATTTCAGTGAACGATATTAAAGAAAACGTACGTCGCTTAGTAAGTTACGGAATAGGTGTCCTCATTACAGACCATAACGTAAGAGACACACTTGATATTTGTGATCGAGCTTACATCGTAAGCGACGGACACATCATTGCAGATGGTGATTCAGAAGCAATCTTAGCTAACGAACAGGTACGCCGGGTCTACCTTGGCGAAGGGTTCAGACTATGAGCGCGATGCGGACCGGCTTTCAGCAAACGGTCGCGTTACGGAATCGGACCGTTCCTCGTATGGGTCAATCGATCCATCTGTTACAAATGACAAAACTTGAGTTGGCGACGGCCATTGAACAGGAATTAGCGGACAATCCCCTATTAGAAATCGACGAATCACAGAGCGAAACCGAAAACCTACACGAGCCACTCGATGAGCCAAACTCACTCGAGATCGACGCTGACGACTACGAATCGGATCTCGACGATTACGTTGAGCACGGACCCGAAGAGTATCTTGATCGACTTGACCCGGATGAGTCAATTGAGCGGGAGATTGAATGGGATGATCAACTCACGCACCTAGCGTCACCGAGTGAGTCGAATGACTCCGATTTAGTTTCCCTATTGGAGAACCGCGCCAAATCGGACACGTTAATGGATCACTTGTGTGAGCAGCTACGGTTGTCTGGATGTACTGAAGATGAAGCACGTATTGCGGAGATCTTGTTTGAATTCCTCGATGAGGATGGCTTCGTAACGCTAGCGGAGGAAACCCTATTGGCGGAAGTGCAGCGATTCGTTGCATGCACACTCGACGAATTAGAGGATGTGCTCATCCTTGTACAAGGCTTTTCTCCGTTAGGTGTATGTGCCCGTAATTTGCAGGAGTGCTTAATAATCCAAACGCGTGCATTGGCAGGATCTGACGAACGCGTTCCCGTTGCGATGCGGATATTGCGTGAGGCATTCGATCCATTGTCAAATCAGCGAATTGACATCGTTACCGAAACTCTAGGTATGTCGCCACCGGAAATCGATGACGCATTGGCGTTAATCAAACATTTGAATCCTCGACCTGCTTCAGGTTTTTCAAGCGAGCAAATCGAATATATCAAACCGGAAGCGCGTGTCCGTAAGGTAGGGGATACGTGGCAAGTTGAGATGCTCGATGACTCCGTACCCCAACTCAAAATCTCAGATTGGTATGCTGAGTATCGTCGTTCAGTTGGCCGCAAGTCTCGTCGTCAGTATGAGAGTTCGATCGACGCGAAAGATCGCGAATACTTGAAGGAATGCCATAGTCGAGCGAAGTTGCTTCTTTCAAGCTTGCGTTTTCGAAACTTCAATGTCATGCGAATTCTGTGGGTTGTCGTGGCTAAACAGCAGGCGTTTTTCGACCAAGGCGAAGGCGCAATGCAACCGTTGTTACTGGCCGACGTTGCGGACGAGATTGGGCTCCACAACTCCACGGTATCACGACTGACAACCGGAAAGTACCTCGAGACGCCTCGTGGTGTATATGAACTAAAGTACTTCTTTTCAAATCGAGTCGGCAACCAACCTGGTAAAGAACACTCCGGTCTCGCCATTCGAGCTGTGCTGAAGAACCTGATTCAAGCTGAGGATCCGGGACGCCCATTGTCGGATCAGGCGATTGCAGCTCGACTGAAAGAGAGCAATATCGAGATTTCGCGTCGTACCGTAACAAAGTACCGCGAGTCGTTGGCGATCCCTTCATCCAAGGAACGTCGTCAGGTCGCGTAGATCATGTCTCAATTTGTCGATGTTTGAATCGAGTCATACATTAGAATGAGACTGATAGGAGAATGTAGCGCGATAGGGAGAAAAAGTGATGCAGATTAGCCTCAGTGGGCACCATACGCATCCCTCGAAACGACTCAAGGAGTACGTTGAAAAGCGATTCGCCAAGCTCGAACGTCACTTCGATCATATTTCAAATATCCACGTCATCTTCTCGCAGGTTAAACAAGGTTATCGGGCGGAAGCTACGCTACATGCATCCGGTACGGAGATCTTTGCAGATGCGCAGGCACCGGAGCCCTACGCGGCGGTCGACGCGTTGACTGCGAAGCTTGATCGACAGATCGTTAAATACAAAGAGAAAATCAGCAGTCATCGGGTGCATTCGGCTTTCTAATCGTCACGCTACGAAAGGCAGCGGAGGTAACACCGAGCCTTTACCGCATGTGGTTACATTGATCGCGATTTATGGTTGATTACGAAGCGTTCATTGCAAGGGACCGCGTTACAGTTGTTGACGCACTACCCTCGCGGAAGACAGCGCTCCATCAGCTCGCGGAGTTGTTGGCTCGCGGGACCGATCGTTTGTCGTACCGCGATATTTTTTTCAAACTTCAAGAACGTGAGCGCCAGGCATCGACCGTTTTGGACGAGTTGCCGGTCGCAATTCCCCATTGTCGCTTAGCGAAATGCCCATTACCGATCGGCTCGTTGATGAAGATTCGACAAGGTAACTCAGTGGACTTCGGCGGACAAGATGTGCAGTTGTTGATAGGGATGTGTTTTCCGCATGACGCAGAAGCAGAAGCCTTATCGGTGCTACGAACCATCGTTAGGCTTGTTGAAGATGAGCGATGTCTGAAATCGATCTTAGCTGCCGAATCACCTGACGTACTGTTTGATCTTTTTCGTACTAGACTCTCAGCGGAGACAGACGTTTGAGAAGCCTGATCGTCAGCGGACGCTCTGGATCCGGAAAGAGTACCGTGCTACATGCTCTTGAAGACTCGGGATTCAACTGTATCGATAACTTTCCGGCGAGTCTGTTAGTTCAGCATCTGACGAGAGAGGCCGCGCGGCCTGTCGACCAGGTCCCAGATCTGGCGGTCTGCATTGATGTTCGCAATACACCAGATGAATTAGCAGAACTTCCAGCCTACATCGAGCGACTTAAAAATGAGGGGCAAGAACCTAGGCTAATTTACCTCGATGCGAGTGATTCTGTGTTAGTAAAGCGATTTAGCGATACTCGCCGTAGGCACCCACTCGACTCTCAGTTCAGCGTGCTGAAGGACGCGATCGCCCACGAAAAGCAAATCCTGACACCCATTGCCGAAATGGCAGATCTGCGAATCGATACCACTAATCGGACGTTGCATGAACTCGACGTCTTAACGAAAGAACGTATCGCAGGTCGCTCATCCAATGAAATTTCACTGCTCTTCCAATCCTTTGGCTACAAATATGGCGTACCGATCGATACGGACATCGTATTTGATGCACGTTGCTTACCGAACCCTTATTGGCGCGAGGACTTACGCCATTTCAATGGTCTTCACCAGCGCATTAAGGTATTTCTCGATGAAAGTGCAATCGTTGACGATTTTTATAAGGATGTTTGTAGTTATTTAGAGAAGTGGTTACCCATATTCCTGGATCAGCGGCGGATTTACGTTACGGTAGGCGTTGGATGTACGGGCGGCACACATCGTTCGGTTTATATGGTTGAACGCCTAGCTGAGTATTTTCGAAGACAGTATCCAGACTTGATAGTTCGCCATCGTGAAGGAATCGAGTAGAAACAATGCTCGTAGATCACGTGGAAATCGTTAACAAGCTGGGAATCCACGCCCGTTCGGCTTCAAAGCTCGTAGCGCTGGCAAAAACGTTTCCTTGTCAAGTGAGGATTGGTCTTTCAGAAGACGATTTGCAAAACGCGAAAAGCATCATGGGAGTGCTGAAACTTGCCGCACAGCGTGGGCAGAAGGTCGTGTTAACTACCGATGGTGAAGAGGAAGACGCTGCGATGGATGCGATTAAGCAACTAATCGCGACGAAATTCGAAGAGCCAGAATGAGGTGTCTCCTTGCGCGGATCTAATTTGACGCGACGGTCATCTCGTTGACCAAGATTGAACCTGTTCTAAACGTGCCTCGGTCTTGCGTATCGTCTCCAAATCCCACAATTCCTTTGTACATAAGGTCAAGATTGGACGCGATCGTTATGTTGTCCACGGGATAAGCGATTTCGCCGTTTTCGACCCAAAAGCCGGCGGCGCCGCAAGAATAGTCGCCGGTGACGAGATTAGTTCCAGACCCGATGAGTGACGTAACCAACAGTCCATGATTCATCTTTTTTAGTAATTCATCAACGGGAGTGAGGTCCGCATCGACATGAACGTTTGTAACGCCCCCGGCATGTCCGGTACTAGTGAGCTTGAGACGCCTCGCAGAATAAGTTCCGAGCAGGTATGTATTTACTACACCCTTGTTGATGATGGTATGTTCGCTAGTTGCGACGCCGTCGGCATCGCAATTGCGACTTTGAATTCGTTTGCGTAAATGAGGATACTCTCGTAACGTCATACTTGTCGTCGCCACTTCCGTATTCAGCGAATCCTGTAAGTAGGTCTCCTGTCGGTATAGATTTCCGCCACTAATCGCTTCGATTAATGGATATAAGAGGGACGGGGCGGTCCAACGGTCGTACATTACCGGATAAGTACCAGCCGTAACAGATCTTGGATTCAAGCGCCTCAGTGCTCGTTGCGCTGCTTCTCGACCGATGAATTCCGCCGACTCGATATTCTCAAATTGACAGTTCTGATCGAACCAGTAATCGGTTTGCATCCCTGCATCAGATCGCGCTAACGCGGTTGCGGATCGACCGTAAATGGTGTAGCGATTCGCATTAATAAACCCTAGCGAGTTCCCGCGTACTGAGCAAGTTGCGGTTTGAGAAGCACTGGCCCCATCAGCCGGTAGGATGCAAGGATCGAAATCGAGCGAAGACGCATCAGCTAAAAGGGCATCTGCCTTGAGTTGCTCAATGCTCACCGGTTGCGGAAAGTTCTGCTCTAGATCGGGGAATTCGGTCGCGAGTCGATCTTGATCGGGTAGACCATTGCATGCATCTACTTCTGTAAAGCGGGCAATGCTCAATGCCTGCGCGACGGTGTCCTTTATGGCACTATCGGTGACATCCGAAGTAACCGCGGTTCCTTCACGGTGATCAACGTAAACGCTGACCCTGAAAGCGCGACCCTGTTCGTAGGCGATATTCTCGATGTCACGTTCACGTGCAGACACCTCGACCGAGATTGAATCCGATACCGTGGCCGAGGATTGATGCGCACCTTGTCCTTGGGCTTCTTCGATGAGTCTTTCAACAAGCTCTGAAAGCTCGTTCGCAACGTTTTCATCGTGAAGCTCAATTGCTTCCGTTGCTGACTCCTCGCGCGTCACGTCGACGTGCCCCCGACGGTTATTTGCTCGACCTTTATGGTCGGCTGTCCAACACCAACAGGTACCCCTTGACCTTGTTTGCCACAAGTCCCAACGCCTGGATCCAAGGCAAAGTCAGAACCGACCATCGTGATGCTGTTCATGACGTCCCATGGATAACCAGTCAACATGCAACCATGTACGGGACTAGTGAGTTTTCCATCCTCGATTAAATAGGCTTCAGTTGTCGCGAATACAAATCTGCCGCTCGATGGGTCAACCTGTCCTCCAGAAAATGCGCTGCAATAAACACCTTTCGTGACGCTTCGCACAATATCTTCTGGGTCACTTTCTCCACCGAGCAAGAACGTATTAGTCATTCTGGGGATGGTCAGACTGGCGAAGCTCTCTCTGCGCCCATTTCCTGTGCTTTGGTTCCCTGTGAGAATTGCGTTGTGCTTGTCCCACATGAATCCCTTTAGTATCCCGTCTTCGATGAGCACTGTACGCTGACCAGGGGTACCCTCATCGTCGATACTGAGTGATCCCCGTCGACCGTCAAGCGTGGCGTCGTCGACTACCGTACATAGCTCGTTGGCCACTTTCTCTCCGATCTTTCCTTCAAAGCACGAAGTTTTCTTCCTCTCACAATCCCCTTCGAGACCATGTCCAACGGCCTCGTGAAGTAACACCCCTGCCCAGCCCGGTCCGAGGACGACAGGCATTTCTCCGGCCGGCGCAGCGACGGAGTCGAGTTTGGTGATTGCCATCCGAACTGCCTCTCGAGCCATTTCTTTCGCAGTTGCGAAGTCGTCACGGAAGAACATATCCAGGGGATATCGACCACCGGAACCATCGGTACCGGATTCCATTCGGCTACCGTCCTTAACGATTACATGAACACGGCAGTTCACCAATGGTCGATCATCGAACTGGTTTGTACCGTCACTACCGTAGACTAGAACGCGATCCGTCGAGCCGCGGATACTGATAGATACTTCAGCAATGCGCGGGTCCAATGCTCTCGTGAACTGATCAAGTTCAGACAGAAAACGAACTTTGTCATCGTTAGTCACGTCTGCTGTTGGGTCACCACCAGGGTATAGACGTCGAAATGGCACATCAGTCGGCACCTCAGCACGACGGTTTCCCCCTCGATCCGCGATCGATGCAGCCATTACGCAGGCTTTACGAAGAGCACTTTCGTTCAGTTCGTTAGTGTGAGCAAAACCGGTCTTTTCACCAGTAATTGCCCTAACTCCAACGCCTTGGCTGACGGAAAAACTGCCGTCCTTTACCTTACCGTCTTCTAATGCCCAAGCTTCACTGCGATTATGTTGGATGAAGAGCTCCGCATCGTCGATTTGTCTGTCCATCATGTCGGTGACGTTCAAGGCAAGATCTTGGTCCGTAAGTTCTGCTTGTTCGAGGAGGTCTTGACGCGACTGTACTGGAGAATCCGACATGGTGAGTTATTGGCGTAAATCCATAGTTCAACTATTTAACGTAGTGACGCAGTGACTTGCGTTGCTAAGGGGTTGCGACCTGAGTCGCGGGTGTCGGCTCCATGCCGACTCGAGTGAGAATCGGGTTATCCAAATCTCCGGTAATTTCGTACTGCATGGTGAACAAAGCCTTAACTGGTTCATTGATGATGAGCGTGGTAAGGAGAAATGCAACTGTCGATGCCGGATTGGTTGCGGCTAAGTAGGCAGCGTAGGTTTGAAGCCCCTTATTCAATGGAATTCTCGCAGTCAATTCGTTGTTCAGTGCGCCAGAACGCGTGTCGATGCTTCCAGATAGTCTCAGACGAACGCTAGGTCCGTCGATACGCAGAGGTTCCTGAAACGAAATAAACCCATCGTTCAGCGTTGCTGCGACCGATACGGTGTCGTAGTGAAGGCCTTGTTGCGTAACGTCCCGAAAGTCCAATGCGAGACGATTGAGGATTTTCGAGAAGTTAAGGAGACTAATGATGCGGAGCATATCGCCGCCTTGGTCAATTTCGAGGAATCGACCGTTACTGGCGCTTGCTCGAAATTGTCCGGACGAGTTCTCGATATCAATTGCTAACGGTGAACCTGGCCATTGGATGTTTGCATCTACTTCGAATTGCTCACTTTCGACGCTGGCATCAAACTCCCAATCCTCTAAGATCGTCCCTAAATCTTCGCCGTAGAACCGCCCATTGAACTCAGTCGTATTGGTTTCTCGATTCCATTCGATTGGTGATGTAGATTCGATTCGTAACCCACGCGTATCGGCAACTAAGTTTGATATCTCGATACCGTAGTCCGTTGGTGCTACGGTGAATTCCCAATTTCCCCACGATTCGAGAACCTCGTCGTCGGTCTTTAGCGTCAAATCATCGATGCTGACATCTGTTGGTTCAATTTGAGACAACACAGAAACGTCGAGAGGATCATCACCTTCCGAGTCGCGCACGAGGGACCATATCACCTTAGATGCGTGGATTTCGGTATTTGCGTCAAGCGATCGTTTTACTATCGTTCCGGTGAATTCATCCGACTCGATCGCCACGTCTAGCTGGTCGTTAGAGTACAGACCATTAATTGCCACATTAGCAAATCCATGATCAAATGCCATAAAACGGTCAAGCGCCACGTCCGTTAAAATGATTGGTACGTCCAGTTGCTGCTTCTCGTCAGTCCCATATACCCAGGAATCAAGCGTTCCGGTCAGATGAAGTTGGTTTGGAAGGCGCTCGGGAATTACCTTGCTTTGCCCGAGAGCAAACGCCCCTTCAAGCACTGAAGCCGGTGCTCCGGTTAATACAACCCAACCATTGATATCACGGGTCTTAGCGGTAATTTCAGTTTGATTTTCTTGAAACACAAGCTGTAGATCGCTCGGATTAGGTTCATCCGGTTTAGAAGCCACGGATTTGAGCGTGTCGAATTCGATACCCATCAGATCAGATGAAAGAATTAGCTCGGTAGGTGCATCTGTATCGGGGTAGACGCGCAAGATTGCTTCAAAATCAGTTGCACCGTTGCCTGATTCGATCGCCTCTAGTCCGGCGATTTTTAGCGCTTCTTCCGCGCTAATTCGACTGCTTAAGTGAAACTCAATCACAGGTTGTTCATCGAGACTTAGGGAAACGATATTGCCCTCCATCGACTCATCGAAGAAGGTTCCACGAGTAAAGGATGCCTCAAGCTTGAATGGGGAATTCCATGTCGCATTGCCATTGAGCTCATGGAACTCAATGTCGAAATTCGGCATGTATAGCGTTGTATCGTGCAACTCAAGTTTGATTTGATGGTTGGTCGTCCTGGAAGCGATTTCGGCACCTTCGGTCAATGGCGATACGAAAGGGAACAAAAGATCGGCTTCAATCGACACCAAACCTTCGCCGCGCCAGGAAGCGTCAATTGCTGGAAGCAAGGACTTCAATCCACTCACCTGTACGAAATCTACTAAATCTTGCGCCTTCGTCGTTGCTGCAAAGCTGATGTGGAAAGGCTTGTCAGTGCCGAACGGAAAGGTCGCGACCGCGTTTTCTAATTCGGTGTTTTGAACGGTGACGCGGTCGGTAGAAACGACCACGCTGTCGTTATTTACGGACCAAATACCCCCCACGTTGGATAACGGTGGCCAATCTTCTTGATATGTAACCGTACCGTTGGTGAACTGACCTTCGATATGCATTTCTCGTTCATTTTGGGCGAAAATCTTGTCGCGAAAGGTCATATACGAGACACGCGTACCGAAGAAACTTGCATCTTCCAAGTATTGTTGTCGCCAACGGGTCAGGTCGTCGACCAGATTGCTCGGAATGAATTCGATGGTCTGATGTGCCGGTAGCAGTGTGTTCTGAGACTTGACCAAGATGGCTACTCGATAGTCTGGCACATCCCCCCGTGTATGACGAATGCTGCCTCGAAATAGCGCGGAAACTGGCTCATGAATCAGTTCTTCGAGCTGTATTTCTGCTCGTTCTCGCCTGAGAAGTGATGAAACGTCGAGTTGCGAATCTGAAGCCGAGCGGTCGGTTTCCTCCGGTGCGATATGAACGGCGAAGTCGCTGATGTGCAATCCAACCTGCTGTTCGCGTATGTCAGTCACCGCAAAGCCTGAAACCGAGGAAAACCGCCATGGTGATTGAAAATGAGTGTCAAGAAATAATCGACTCGGGGAGTTGCTTGCATCCAACGCAATTTGCTTTGAGTTACCGTAAAGGACGCCGCTTTCAAGTTGCATTTGTGGGAGATTCTCGAAGCTCTCGGACGACATGTCTAGGGCCTCCGCATACCAATGAAAGCCACCGGCGTCGAGAAGAAATTCGTACCGTTGGAAGGTACCTTCGAGGGCGACAGCTGTTGGCCAGCGAAGGCGTTCGTCGCCCGTTGTGACGAAGTCGGTCACAATCGGGACAAGCTCCTGCAATTGGACGTTGTATGTAGAGCCAAACAAGGAATCGTCACCAATCGCGAACACCAAATCGGGAAGTGGGACGGTATGCTCGTCGTCGTCCAACCAGGTATCTTGGAGTCGAAAACGGGCGGGTTCGTCGTCAACCTGAACGAACGTGGTTTCGATGTGTGCGGTCAACGGTTTTCTATGTATATGCGTGACATCAAGTTCAACGTGCCCTTGTACACGACGCTCAACCTTCTCCCATTCGGCGTCACCAGTGAGCGTATATGTAGGTAGTCGAGTATTCCCCGTGAGCAGCGGTAAGTCGATCTCGAGACCTTCGACCTTCAAGGACATTTGATAATCACCGGTTCGTAGATCTAAGAGCGTGTCGACCGCATCTGCGACGAATTCAGCGCTGCCGCCGTCAGCGCGGTCATCTTGCTCAAGGTTCGCGCGGTAACGATGTACGCCGTCCTGATTGACGGCTTCGATGTCAAGCTTGAAGCGCTGATTTGTGAGATCGCGCCTGAGCGTCAATGTAGCACTTAACCCAAGTTGATCGGTGTGTCTTACCCATTCGAAGTTAGACTGAATACTGTAGATTAGCCCTAGAAAATCTAGCTCAGATTGTTGTTTACTTAAATCGATGTCAAGTTCGAGCGCCTCGATCGTCAATCTACGTGCAACGAATTGGTTTCGAATCAGACTCTCGAGCACAGCAACTTCGACTAGGACATTACTTGCAGACCCTTCAGGCAGATCGATGCGGTCGATCTCAATAATCGGATTTATGAGTCGCCAATGCGATTTGAGTCCGACGAGCTCGATTCCTTGTCCTTCAAGTTTGGTGTTTGCGAATTGTTGAACGTAGGTTGGAAACGATGAAAGAAGCCTTCCGGTACTTAGAACAAAGGTGCACAACACGATCAGAACCGTGGCGACGTAGAAACTCTTCCGAGCGAGCTCGAGCACGCGTCTAATCTTGCGTTCGTTTCAAGAACATGGCATTACGGTGCCGCCATACATCGACGCCGAACTCACAGAGTAATTGATTCGTCTCAACTAGCGGAAGTCCTGCAACAGTACTCGGTTGTCCGCAAATGCCCGCGATGAAGATCGCGCCTAAACCTTGAATTCCGTATGCACCCGCCTTATCAGTAGGTTCACCACTTTCCCAGTACCGTTCGAGCTCATCCGACGCGATACGCCTAAACACGACTTCTGCAGTGGCTAGGACGCACCGATCCTTCTGACCGTCGTGTAGGCACACGCCAGTCAATACGCGATGCCGTTCGCCTTGAAGTAGTCGCAGCATCTGTATCGCTTCTTCCCGATCAACTGGTTTCTCAAGGATTTGACCTTCGCGAACAACGATCGTATCAGCACCTAATGCGGGTAAAGAATCGTGTTGTACCGTTGCTGCTTTCGTGCGTGCGAGGCGTTGAACGTAATCTTCAGGGCACTCAGATGCGAGTTGCCGCTCAAGAATTTCGCTGGGTTTGACTTCGAATGTGATGCCAATTTGACGGAGTAACGCTGCTCGACGGGGAGAAGCGGAAGCTAATGTAATCTGTGGCTCATTCACTGAACGGCGTCGCGGAATTGCGAATGCTCTGAATTAAGGAGAGGGATTAACAACACCCACCATAGTAGCGTCGCGATGGGCGGCATAACGACGCTGCTTAAATGAATATCAACGTCAAGCGTAACAAGTAAAAACAACGATTTTGTTGCGGTAACCAAAAAACACAAAATCAGTACTGCGATGCTTGACCTTAACCCGACGCTCGATTGAATGAAGCGAAGCGAAAATCGTCCCGCGAACACCAGAGCGAGTAACAGAAGCGAGTTGATACCCAATGGCTCGTCATAGAGTACGTCGAGAATCAAACCAACGACGAACGCCATGATCAATGAGCATCGCTCATGCTGAAACGCGATCCAGAAGAACCAACATAAGACAATCCAATCAGGTTTCAGATTTCGTATCCAATCTGGCACGTCGAACGGCATCGGAGCAACACTGAGGATCGACGCCACAACAATCGTCAGCAGAAAATACGACCATCCTTGGGTATCGGTCATGGTTGTTCGACGGGTGCTATGACGTGTAGGTAGGACTTCGCCTTTAGATGCGCGGAAGGTGAGACTGATACGTGCTTAATAGACTCCGCGACAACATCTGTTACGGTTTCGACTACGCCGACGACAAGACCTTCTGGGAAAACGCCACCAAGACCGGATGTAACAACCGTATCGCCTATCCGAATGTCGCTGCTGAGGTTTACGTTATCTAGCGTGAGTGGCTCATCGGAACCGTTGCCTGATGCTATGAAGTATTGTCTTGTGCGATTCAAAAGGATGGGCGTCGCGTGTCGCTCGTCGTTTAGCAGTAGTACACGAGAGGTGTCCGAGAAGACTTCTACCGTTCGACCGTATACACCCCAAGGATCCAATACACCGCTATCTACTTGAACCCCTTGTTCGGCGCCTACATTGATGATCACTTCCTGCCGTTGTCGATTCGGATTCACCTGTACGATTTCGGAGAGCACTTGGTTGCGTCTGTTTTCCTCAACGTAACCTAATGCGTCGCGAAGCTGAGCAATGGTCGTTCGAGCTTGAGCTAATTCGACAAGCGTCGCATTCAAACGACTAACGTCTTTCAATAGTTGGTCGTTTTGGTCGTGAAGTTCATCTCTTGACACGACATAAGAAGCTGCCGCATCTTTAGCGTAGGCAGGAACGTGAGCTATATACACGATAGGTTGTGCGAGAAATCGGATCGCACCTTCTAGAGGAGTTAAATATCTAGTGTTCGCACTAACCGCAAGCAATAGAACCGAACTGATAAACAGCGCTAGGAACAGATGCGTGTTTTGGACCGTCTGAATTGATCGCAAGGCCATCGTCTAGCCGATCCTCAAAAGCTCTTTAGATCGCGAACGAGGCGTACACGCTTGACGACTCGTACTACGTTTGGTATTCGGGTGCGTTACCTTCTTGAAGAATTCGACCGCACCCATCGGCCACACATTTAAGAGGGTCGCTCGCAATGACCACAGGGGTGTCCGTCGCGTCCCGGATCCGTTGATCGAGACCGGAAAGCAGTGCTCCGCCGCCGGTAAGGACGATGCCACGATCAGCGATATCAACGATTAGCTGCGGTTGGCTCTTTTCGAGACATCGGCGCACCGCGTCTACTATCTGGTTCACGGATACGTTCAACGCAAGATATAGATCGTTGCTGTCCAAGTTAAATCGTTTCGGCATTCCAGATTCAAGATGCTGCCCTTGAATCGTCATCTCTAATTGCTTGCCTTTGGGGAGTTCGATTGCTGTACCGATTTCATGTTTGATCTTCTCGGCAGTTAGTTCCCCGATTCTGCAGCCATGCTTCTGCCGTACATAGGTGATGATGTCGTTGTCAAACGCATTCCCAGCGCATTTCAACGACTCTGAATTCGCGATCGAACCTGCGGAGAGAATTGCGACGTCAGTCGTGCCCCCGCCGATGTCGACGACCATACTGCCACTTGCTTCTTGCACTGGCAAGCCAGCGCCAACGGCTGCCGCAAGCGGTTCCTCGATCAAGTAAATCTCACGCGCGCCCGCGGATCGAGCGGAATCGCGGATCGCACGTTTCTCAATAGATGTAGATTGTGCAGGGATACATATGATCACGCGCGGATAAGAAGGTAGAACACGGTTCCCGTTAGCCATCTTTATGAAATGGGCTAACATCGTGTTGGTGACCTCGAAGTCCGCCACTTGACCATCCTTCATAGGGCGAATCACTTCGATATTCTGTGGACTAATCCCCAGAAGACGTTTGGCATCGGTGCCGACTGCTACTACGCTACGGGGTTCTCTTCTTAACGCGACTACTGTAGGTTCGTTTAGTACTATTCCGCGATCTTTTGCGACGATAAGTGTGTTGGCCGTTCCCAGGTCGATTGATAAGTCTTCCGAGAACATGCCGAAGAGAGTTTTTAGCAATGCAACATTACTCAGAAGTGGTAAATCAGGGGGCGGTAAGAATACCAAAGCAAATATCACTTTGTGATTTGAAGCTGTATCTAAGTTGTGTCAACTATTTTCTGCAAAAAGGATTTGGCGTGATTTTCTCGACCGACC
>JAPOVY010000135.1 GCA_026707905.1 Gammaproteobacteria bacterium
ATCGCGTCGTACTCAGATTCATGGTCTCGATAGTCTTCAAGGAGGAACTGAACCTGATTACCTAGATTCCGCTCCTCCGCACGCTGATTGGCAACACGTAACTGTGAAGTCGACAGCGTGATTCCTGTGACGTGAACATCGGCATGTTCTGCGAGATACATCGCTAACGAACCCCAACCTGAACCGATATCCAACACGCGTTGACCAGGTTTTAAACAGAGTTTGTTCATCAAGTGACGACATTTCGCTTGCTGTGCGTCTTCCAGCGTTTCATCAGATCGCTCAAAATAGGCACACGAATAGTGCATGTCTGCGTCGAGAAAGCCACGGTATAGATCATCATCTAAGTTGTAGTGGAACGAAACGTTGCGCAGACTTGCCTTTACGGTATTCCAAGAGTGCGTGATGGAAGCTAATGTAGGTGCAAATATGGATCCTTTGGCGCTAGCGTAGTCGTTCATATTGATCCGCAATAACCGCAAGAAGTCGGTAAGGGATCCTTCCTCAATGTCCAACTCGCCGTTCATATAGCATTCGCCAAGGTGCAAGTGTGGGTTTCGAAGAATTCGTAATAGCGTGCCGCGTCGATTGAACTTCACGACGACCGTGTTTTCATCGCTACCGAATGTCGTTCGATTGCCTCGATGGTCAATGAGGCAAAGCGAACCCGACTTGATACGGTCTCTAAAAAGACGATCTATGAGACCCATGCGACGCGATTGCGTAAACCGTAGGTTCGAAGTTTAATGTCGTACTCTCAATATTTCTCTAGGCATGGACCATCATGAAGGTGAGCATAGGTATAGGCGGACCAGCATCAGGCAGATCTCGCGACTTTGAACAGCAGGTTACGTTTGTCGTTGAGGCGGAGAAACTTGGCGTTTCAGATGTGTGGTCAGCAGAAGCATGGGGACAGGATGCGATAGTGCCGTTAGCCTATCTTGCGGCTCGTACGACCCGTATTCGTCTTGGGACAGGCATTGCCCAGATCAGCGCTCGCGTTCCATCGATGACGGCGATGACGGCGATGACGATGGCCGCACTATCAAACGACCGTTTTATTCTAGGTCTCGGCGTATCTGGTCCTCAAGTCGTTGAAGGACTTCAAGGTCGTCCGTTCAAAGCGCCACTTACCCGTATGAAAGAGACCGTTGACATCGTACGAATGGCGTTTCGAGGCGAGAAGATCGAATACGACGGCAAATACCACGTGCTACCGCGACCTGGTGGCGAAGGGAAAGCACTTCGTTTAGCACAGCCTCCGGTCGATTCCATCCCAATCTATCTTGCGACGCTTGGCCCAAAGGCGCTTGAATACACAGGCGAAGTTGCGGACGGTTGGTTAGGGACCTCCTTCACACCTAATCAAGCCCGGGCACATCTCGACTTTATTTCGCAGGGCGCTGCCAGTTCTGGACGCTCACTTGACGAGATCGACGTTCAAGCAGGAGGATCCGTGATCTTCACAGACGAGCCGCAGCAAGTCATCGAGCAGATGAAGTCAGGACTTGCATTTACCTTAGGTGCGATGGGCTCAGCAACAACAAACTTTTACAACGATGCCTACAAACGGGCAGGATGGGCTGATGCGGCTTCCGAAGTTCAAAGACTCTGGGTTGAGGGAAAGCGCGACGAGGCGACACGGCTTGTACCCGACGAAATGGTCGAACAGTCGAATTTGATTGGCGACGAGACGATGATATTGGCGAGGCTGAAGGTGTATCGCGACGCTGGCGTTTCGACGTTACGCGTAGCTCCTGGTGGTAACTCGATGGAATCTCAGCTGGAAACGTTGGGTCGCACGATCGATCTGATTCGATCACTTGACGGTACGTGAGCGATCTTTCTCGAAGACATTCGTCTGAAGTAACGAAGAGTGTTCTGGTTAACGATTCGCGTCTGCCTTGAGGATATGTGACACGGTTGCTTCGACCATCTCAGGGATGATTGGCTCCGGCAAGTCGTGTCCCATTTTTTCAATCAGTCTTAGCGTCCCATCGTTCACCGTTTCGATCAGGTCGACGCTGCCGTCATGTGCAACTAATGGATCATCGGTACCGTGAATCGCGAGTACAGGGACTTGACAGTCACGGATCGCTTCACGACGATCGCCGTCCGTAACAATAGCTCCGAATTGACGAAGCATTGCTTCGGGTCGCAACGCTCGGTCGTAAGCTAGTTCGACAAAACGCCCCATTCCAACTTCGGTACTTTTAAAGTGTGGACCGCCGAGGAGATTGTTAACGTTCCGACCGTTCTCAATTGCGGCTTCACGATCCATTTGGACGAAGTTACTAGCTAGCGCCGCGATTGCTTCTGGTTGTGGCTCTCCGACTTCGGGATTACCTGTCGTGCTCATGATCGAAGTAAGACTAAACGCGCGTTCAGGATGCGTCGCCACTAGCCGTTGGGCGATCATTCCACCCATGGACACGCCTACGATATGAGCGCCTGACTGACCGATGTGGTTCAAGAGATGAACCGCATCCATTGCCATATCAGTCAGCGTATATGGTGGCGAAATGAGTGTTGGATCTTCCCTCGCCTCGATAAGTTCCGCGATGGTGGGCGGCGTTCCGCCATGATCGAAGGAAAGACCAACATCACGATTGTCGAAATAGATGACGCGGAGTCCGGAGTCGACGACCCCATCGAGAAATGTCTCAGGCCAATGAATCAACTGGCAACCAACCCCATGAATGAGTAGCACGGGCGGGTCAGCGCGCGAGCCACGCTGTTCAAAATAAATATCGCCTAATGGGGTTCTGAGTGTCGGCATAGGTAGATCAGCTGATCGTCAATTCTCGCGCTGAAATTCGGGACTGGCGTCGCGATGCGGTGGAGATTGTAGGTGCGGACGCGCTCGCGTTGATATCGTAGTGGTGTTTGCGATCGGTTTTAAGACGTTGTAGCGGCGATGTCGACATCGTCGGATCTTCTAGCACGCCAACGAGTGGCGATGCTATGACCTAAGTTCCTAAATTGGTGAGGAAAAGCCAGCATCGCAGGCGTGCAGACGAGCGTTAGTACGGTCGCAAAGGTGAGGCCGAACACGATCGCTTGTGCAAGCGGTACCCAGAAACTTGACACAGTACTTCCTACGACGATCTCGCCATTAACGAAATCCATTGAGATATTGCTCGCGAGAGGCATCAAACCCATCACCGTGGTTACGGTAGTGAGTAGGACCGGTCGGAATCTCTGTGCGCCAGTACGCACGATTAGGTCCAGGTAATGCAACTCGGGGTGATCGCGTCGTAATTGGTTGTAGGTATCAATGAGCACGATGTTGTTGTTCACGACGATCCCAGCAAGAGCCACCACGCCAATTCCCGTCAGAATTGCACTAAACGGTCGACCGGTAATAACCAACCCGAGTAAAACACCAGCCGTCGACATTACGACGCTGAACAGGATCAGAAAACTCTGGTAGATACTGTTGAATTGTGTGACAAGCAACACGAACATCAGACACAGTGCGAAGATGAATGCTTGGATCACGAAAGCTATGGATTCTTGTTGTTCCTCGTTTGCGCCACGGAATCGAATCGTGACTCGAGGATCGAATCGTTGTTCATCTAGCCATGCGCCAATTTCTCGAACTTTCGCATCCGCCAGCACACCCGGTTCGACATCGGCGAGGATTTCAAACACGTGCTTTCGATCCCGACGGGTAATGTTCTCAATGCTGTTAATTGGTTCGCGTTTGACGAAGTTGGACATTGGAACCAATCCTTGAGTCGTCGGTATCCGCATGTCGTCTAATGCGTCGAGTCCGCGACTTTCATTGGGATAGCGCACTCGTATGTCCACGGCATCATCCACATCATCAGGTCGGTACTCACCCATAAATATCCCGTTCGTCACGAGTTGCACAGCCATTCCGACCAGCGTGACATCCGCATTAAAGATGGCTGCACGAGCACGATCAACGGCAATACGCCACTGTACGCCAGGGATTGGGCGCGAATCTTCGACGTCGCGCAGTCCATCTACCTCTGTGTCAACGTACTCGCGGACAGCAGCTACAACCGGTGGGATGAGTTCGCGGTAGTTGGACGAAAACTCAATCTGCACGGGTTTGCCTACAGGTGGCCCTTCTTCTAATGGTCTGATTTCGACGACGATACCTGCGAGGTCTTGCACCCGGCCACGCATAACCTCCAGTGTGTCTTCGCCGGACAGTTCACGTTCGGATTGATCTACTAGCTCGACGAATATCGATGCGATAACGTCCTGCGCGGCATCTTGCCTACCAAAGAAACCACCGGCGGCAACGGTCGCGATTGTGTCAATTCCTTGAATTCCAGGCACGTGTAAGAGTCGATCTTCGACTTCGCTAACAAGCTCCGAGGTTTGGTTAATCGTTAGGTTGCCACGGGCATGAATCAGTACTTGCGCAAACTGCGGATCGGATTCGAAGAAGATCATCCCCAGTTGCTTAGCGTTGTATGCCGCAAACGAAAGCACTAACGCAAGAACAGTGAGCGTCACGGTTAACCACGCGTGACGAGTCGATACCTTCACGATTCGAGCGTACATACCAGTAAAAGATCGCAGTGTAGTGGGATCGCCGGTTTCGAGAACATTTGTGCGGGTCTTTGCTGCTTTTGTTAGCGAACCCGCTTTTCCAAATATTGCGCCAAGGACGGGGCCGAAACAGAGCGCGTAAAGCAGGCTCCCGCTTAGAACCGCAAATACGGTGACGGGCAGGTAACTCATGAACTTACCTGAGACACCGGGCCAGAACATCAAAGGGAGAAATGCGGCAAGCGTGGTTGCAACGGAAGCAGTGACCGGCCAAAACATGCGTTTCGCAGCTAGCGCATATGCTTCGTTTCGCGCGTGTCCTTCGATCATTTTGCGATCTGCGTACTCCGTGATCACGATGGCGCCGTCGATCAACATGCCAAGACCCAGCAACATGCCGAACAGCACCATGAAATTGAACGTCATATCCATGACCCAAACGATTCCGATCGCGAATAGGAAAGACACTGGAATCGCCATACCGACGATGATTCCGCTTCTGAATCCCATGCTGCCAACGACAAGTACCATCACGATTACGAGAGCGGTGAGAACATTGCCTTCCAGTTCCCGTACTTGCCGCAGTGCGAAAGGCGATTGATCTTGACTGTAGAAAACGTCCACGTACTTCGGTGTTGAGAGCTTCCACTCGTCGACGATTGCTTTCACTGCGTTGGCGGTATCAATTTCGTTTGCGTTGGCGCGATTGAATACGTATACCGCGATAGTCTGTGCGCCATTCACACGTGCGAAGTTGCCTCGGTCCTTGAACGTTCGTCTTACGGTCGCAACGTCTTTGAGCGTAATTGCGACGTCTCCATCCACTTTTACAGGTATGTCCCACAAATCCCGAGCTTCTTCGACAACACTGGGTACTTTGATCGATATGCGACCATCGCCTGAATCAAGTGCACCGGCAGGTATCAGTCGCGTATTACGTTGGAGTGTGACCATCAATTGATCGATGGTAACTTCATAGGCAGCTAAATCAGCAGGATCGATTACGACCTCAAGGAGCTCTTCACGATTTCCTCGAATATCGGCTTCTAAGACAGAAGGTATCGTTTCGAGTCGTGCTTTCAAGCCCTGCGCCAATTGATAGAGCATGCGCTCGGGTGCTTCGCTACCGGTGATATTGACCTGCAACACAGCGAAACTTGACGTCGTTTGTTCACTGACGATCGGTTCTTCTGCAGTCGTTGGGAATTTCACCTTTGCGCGATCAACGGCTTCTCGGACATCCAGCAGAGCTTTATTTAGATCAACTTCGACATCAAATTCGACGAACACCGTCGCGGCACCCTCATTACCAAACGACTGGACTTCCTCAACACCCTCGACGGAAGCAAGTTCCGTTTCCAGCGGTAAAACGAGAAGTTGAATTGCGTCTTCCGGTGAAATTCCTTCATGTAGCACCGTGATCACGAAGAAGGGGACATCAATCCTTGGACTCGACTCGATTGGAATGGAGACGCGCCCGATGAGACCAAACAGTATGACCACGAACATCAACAACATGGTTGTTCGCTTGCGACCAAGCGTGCGGTCGATTAGAAGATCTCTCATATTGAACGTGATTTAGATTTCATCTTCAAAAACCACTTCGACAATCTCGTTCGGAACTACGAAGTCTTGACCTACCGTGATTAAGGTTGAGACGTCCGGCAATCCAGTTACCCAAGCGCCGTCTTGGTCCTCCGTCACGATTGAGATTGGCGCGAATGTGACACGGCTTGCATCACCGACAGTTTGAATGCCGAGCTGACCGTCGTCGTTAATTCCGATAAGCGCAACCGGAACCTTATGTGCGCGATAGGTCTCCAGCGGAATCAAAAGCTCCGCGGTGAGACCTGATCGTATGGTGAAATCGGGATTTTCGACAAGAACTTCAACAACGAATGTGCGGGTGTTCGCGTTGGATTGCTGTCCAATGAACGTGACCGTACCTGAGACTGTCTCACCTGACGGCAAACGCGCTTGAGCGATAGTACCTACCGCAAAATGATGAATCTCCTTCTCACTAACCTGCGCGATCACCTTCATCGGATCAAGGTCAATGAGCGTTACACAAGAACTACCAGGTTGGAGCAAATCACCGACTTCGGCGTGAGTTTCTTCGATGAAACCACCGAATGGCGCTTTAATCGTCGCTCGTTCAAGCTCCTTTTGTCGCTGCAGTAAAGTTGCCTCTGCTTGAGTGACGCGAGCTTTGGCGGCCGCGATCTGTCGTTCAATCTGTAAACCGCTGTTACGCAGCGACACCTGACCTTCGTATTCAAGCTTCATCTCACGTAGAAGGTCTTCGGCTTCCCGAACCCTCGCTTCACGCTCATCCTGTTCAAGCGCGCACAAGGCATCGCCTTCGTGTACACGATCGCCGAGTTCAACTGCGCGTTTTAACACTAATCCACCGACCTCAGCACGCACACTAACGGTACGTTTGTTTTCTGTTCGGCCACTCAAGCTGGAAATCCGCTGCTTTTCTTCCGCGACGCTAACTCTTGCGCGTACTTTTGTGGCGGGTAGATCTTCCACTAGTGCCGCGGTCTCAGCATTAATGTCGGCGAGCGTTTTGTCTGAAGCGACAATTTCCTCTGGGGTAAGGAAGTCATAAGAAAACCAAGCGATCGCTATCAATAGGATCACAATTGCGACCCAGAAATTGCGTGACATGTGACGATTAATCTATGCTTAGGTGTCTTGAGATTTGAAGGTCTAGAACGCCTTGCAAGGCATACCTTCATTGCAGGCCGATTGTCGGCACGGCAATAATAGTCTCTTGGAACAAGAATTGTCGAAAACTGTCTTGTTTTAGTGAGATCTGTGTTGTAGACGTGCAAGGCAGAGAGGTACCCGATAACACGCAGTGGGGACAGGTTTGAACAGATTTACACGGATGCTGGCGGTTATCGGCATAACGTTGCTCGCAACTTCTTGTGGAAATAACGAAGTTCAGGAATTGAAAGCGTTGGTTGATTGGAATCCAGAATATACGAAAAACTGGGCACCGGCTATCGGTTCTTCGTTACCCGCACTCGAGGTCAAAGATACCGGTGGCGAAACGCCTGGCATCGCCGACCTGACCGGAGAGAAAGGGCTTTTGATATTTTTCGTTCGTTCTACAAACTGGTGACTGTACTGTAAAACTCAGCTCGTGCAGCTGAACGAACGATTTGACGCATTCCAAACTCTCGGTGTGAATGTCGCCGCGATCTCCTACGACTCATATGAACAAAACGCCTCGTTCTCAAATGAGCAGGATCTTAGATTCCCGCTGCTCGCCGACCAAGATGCGTCAACGGTCAAGAGTCTTGGAATCCTGAATGATGAGTATGAGGTCGGACATCCCGCTTACGGTATTCCGCATCCCGGCATCATGTTTGTGCTACCGGACGGAACCATCAGTTTCAAACGGGCGGTACCAGGTTACAAGGAACGACCAGATTTGGACGCATTGTTGGCTGCTGTACGAGAAGCATCGTTTTCTAGTTAACGAACTTCACTCTTCACACGAAGCGTATTGAGATTCTCTGGTGGCTCTGTTTGTATGAGGTCACATCTGCTAAAAACGCCGAGAGTGTCGATTCTCTTACTTGGTGTAGCCTTGATGACCTCATGTTCGGCGATCATTTCGGGGGTGACGAACAGTATCGCAGAAGACTTGTCTGCGGCGGTCTTAGGAAGTCCTGATTTTGGCGTCGTTGATGAGGGTTTACCTGCATATCTGTTACTTGTGGACGCGCTTGTTGAAGGGAATCCTGCCGATGCCGCACTGTTGAACACCGCGGCGATGCTCAATGGTTCATACGCATCCGGATTCGTCGACGACCAATCGCGACGCGAGTACTTCGCAACAAAAGCCAAGAGTCTCGCATTGCGAGCCAGTTGCCATCACCGAGCTTCATTCTGCGACTTCGTAGCAACGTCGTTCAGCCAATTCAAGGAGGCGGTTGACGACACGTCGATTCGTGATATCGATTACCTCTACATTCTTGCTAGCAGCTGGTCCGGTTGGATTCAAGTTCATTCGTCCGATTACGCCGCGATTGCTGAACTCCCTAAAGCGAAGTACCTGATGGAACGCGTCATTCAGTTGGATTCAAATTACGCAAAGGGATCACCTTACATCTACATGGGAGTTTTCGCGACGTTTCTTCCTGCTGCCCTAGGCGGTGAGCCAGAGGTAGGAAGGGAGAACTTTGAGCTTGCTGTAGAGATAAGTGGCGGAGAGAACCTGTACGCTAAGTCGATGATGGCGGAGATGTATGCGCGCGCAATTTTTGACCGTGAACTGCATGATCGACTAGTAGAAGAGGTTCTAGAATCAGACCCCCGTGCGGGCGATCTAACGTTACAGAATGTCGTTGCACAGAAGCTTGCGCTGCAACTGAGGGAATCCGCTGATGACTTTTTCTAAAAGAGTATTTACAGGCGCTTTGATCCTTTTCTTAAGTGTAGGAGTGGTGTTGTCCGCTGCTTCTCAAACCTCATTTAAGATCGCTACGGTTTCTCCTGACGGTTCAGCGTGGATGCGAGATCTGCGCCGCACGACCAGCTTGATTGAAGCTCAAACGGAAGGGCGAGTGAGTTTTCGAGTCTACCCCGGTGGGGTCATGGGGGATGACCGAGCAGTACTAAGGAAAATGCGGGCGCGCCAATTGCAAGGCGGCATTGTTCAAACCGGCGTGCTTGAACCGATAAGCTCGGCTGTGCAACTGTACAACCTTCCGATGTTCTTTCGTGACTTCGAGGAAGTCACGAAGGTACGAAGCACGATGGATTCGATCTTGCTGCAAGATCTTGCAGATCATGGATTCGAAGCACTTGGATTCGTTGGTGTCGGCTTCGCGAACGCCATGAGTTCGAAATCAGGAACATCGATTAACGATGCTCGACGTCTCAAAGTTTGGGCTCCCAAAGGGGATGCTGGTGCGGTTCGCCTGCTGGACGCTTTTGGAATCGTGCCGGTACCTCTGTCCATTGTTGACGTGCTTGCAGGTTTACAGACTGGTTTGATTGACACCGTTGCTGTACCGCCAACGGCAGCCATAGTCCTTCAGTGGCACACCCAGCTGGATTACATTCTTGATCTACCTTTCATGTATATCTACAGCGTTTTCGTGCTCGATGCGCGTCAATTCGCTCGTTTAGAGCCGAGTGATCAAGAACTAACGCGGAAGACCTTCCGAACTTTTCTTTCAAGAGTAGAACAGCAGAACTATGCGGATCACGATCGGGCACTTGCGGCACTGGAGAGACAAGGCCTAACCGTATTGACACCCTCGGAGGAAGAGATAGCTGTGTGGCGCAGTGCCGCTGAGCGTGCGGCCGCTGCGTGGGTTGCGAGTGATATTCTCGTGAACGATCACGTGAATATGCTGGAGGAAACGGTGGCTACATATCGTGAGTCAACTGCTCGATAAACTCGCGATCGCGCTTCGGTGGATCGGCAACGTATTACTGGTCGGTCTGTTCCTGACGATGCTGCTCGTTGCCGCCTTGCAAGTTATCGCTCGCGAATTCGGACTGGGTTTATATTGGGGCGACGACCTAGTTCGCATGGCAGTACTCTGGGTCACGATGGTCGGCGCCGTCGTTGCGATCGGTGACAGCAAACATATTCGCATCGATTTGATCGACCGTTTCTTATCGGAGTTCGCGAGACGGATCGCGTGGGCGATTTCATGTCTTGGAACCGCGATTATTTGTGCCGTATTTGGTTTTTATTCGCTTGATATGGTTGGGTGGGATTACGTTGATGGTACACCCGGCGTGGGTCAGGCACCCGCGTGGCTATTCGAAACGGTCATTCCAGGGTCGGCGTTTCTCATGACAGTACGCTTTATATTGCAGGCGTTTTCAAAACCCGTCACATGACCTGGCTTGCGGTAGCGCTGTTACTGGCTCTTGCGCTTATCGGCATGCCGCTATTTGCGGTGGTACTGGCAGGCGCAATGCTCGGTTTCATTGCGTCGGGTGTTGATCTTTCGGTAGTGGCATTGGAGGTCTACCGAATTGCTGACACGCCACTGCTCGTTTCATTGCCGCTGTTTACCTTTGCTGGCTATCTGATGACCGCAAGTAATTCCGCACAACGCTTGATGGCACTCACTCGGGCGTTATTTGGGTGGATGCCAGCTGGTTTAGCGATTGTAGGTTTTGTCGCGTGCGCAGTCTTCACGGCATTAACGGGCGCATCAGGTGTCACGATCGTCGCAATCGGAGCGCTATTGTTTCCCATGCTGTTGAAAGCAGGCTATGGCGAGCGATTCAGTCTTGGGATGGTCACGACGTCGGGAAGCCTGGGTGTTTTGATCGTTCCGTCGGTTCCTCTGATCCTATATGGCGTGATCGCGCAGCAGATTGATGTTGGCGTGTCGTTCACGATCCCGCAACTGTTCTTGGCTGGTATGGTGCCAGTACTTCTGATGTTGTTAGTGCTTGCCGTTTACACAATTTGGAGTCAGCGGGGAATCGAACGCAACGAGTTTTCTTTGGCAGCAGTGAAAGCAGCGTTCTGGGATGCTCGATACGAAATACCGTTGCCGTTCGTCATCTTAGGAGCGATATATTCAGGGTATTTCGCGATCTCGGAAGCTGCCGCAATCACGGCGCTTTATGTCCTCATTGTCGAGGTGTTCTTCTACCGAGAGGTATCGCTTCGACAGTTACCTAGCGTAATTCGCGAGTCGATGGTCATGGTTGGCAGCATCATCCTAATACTGGGTGCTGCGTTAGCCTTGACGGGTTATTTCGTTGATGCTCAAATCCCTCAGCAGCTGTTTGAGTTTATCCACGAACGCGTTAGTAATCCGATTGTGTTCCTCATTTTGCTAAATCTCCTACTCTTAGTCTTGGGTGCATTTCTTGATGTGTTTTCAGCGACAGTCATCATGGTGCCACTCATCTTGCCAATTGCGGTGCAATATGGAATTCATCCGCTACATTTAGGTGTCATATTTATCGCTAACTTACAGATCGGTTACTTCACGCCTCCAATTGGCATGAACTTGTTCATAGCGAGCTATCGTTTTGAGCGCCCTGTACTCGAGTTGTATCGTGCTTGCTTACCTTTTATGGTTGTGCTTTTGCTTGTACTTTTACTGGTAACCTATATTCCGACGCTTTCACTGTGGTTCTTGGATCCTTAGGCCGTGATTAAGAAGTGTTTGTTTCTAGTCGCCGGCTTAGGTACGCGGTTTCTACCCGCGACAAAAGCCATGCCGAAGGAGATGATGCCCGTGCTGGATAAACCCCTCGTGCAATACGGGGTGGAGGAGGCATTGAACGCGGATATGTCAGAGATATGTTTCGTGACCGGACGTAATAAGCGAGCGATCGAAGACCATTTCGATGACAACTTAGAGTTGGATTTTCATGTAAAAGACACGGTTCGAGAAGAAGCGCTTAGCGGAATTCGCGAGCTGATGAGTAAATGTTCGTTTTCGTACACTCGGCAAGCGCAGATGCTAGGACCGGGACATGCGGTCAAGCTAGGCCAAATCCTTACGGGGGATGAGCCATTTGGCGTCGTGTTAGCCGATGATCTCTGTTTCGGAGCGGAACGCAATGTGCTTCAGCAGCTACTTGACGTTTATCAGAAATATAGATGTTCGATCGTTGCGGTGCAGGAAGTTCCTCGTGAGGTTTCGGATCGCTACGGTATCGTCGTGGGCGAATTCCTCGAAGATGGTGTTGTCGATGTAAAGTCTTTAGTAGAGAAACCCGCACCTTCCGACGCTCCTTCCAATTTAGGCATTGTTGGTCGGTATATCTTGACGCCGGACATTTACGATGCGCTTGAGCAAATCGAGCCTGGTGTGAGTGGTGAATATCAACTCACCGACGCAATTGACCTGTTGGCCAAGGAACAGCGCGTTTTGGCGTGTCGGTTTCAAGGCAAGCGCTTTGACTGTGGATCACTTGATGGATTCGTCGCTGCAACGAATTACTGCTACCGAACGCGCTTCGGTAAACTGCCTATTCCAGAGTGTTAAACGCTCAACGTACGGGTCGGACCGACCATGATTGAACAATTGTTGAGTGGCGGCTGGGTGATGGTGCCCTTAGCCGTCGCTAGCGTTTTGGCGCTGGCGATCTGCTTCAATCGATTTTGGTCGTTGAGATACGAGCACGTGTTTCCGAGATTGGTGCAGGAGGCATTAACGGTCGATGAGCCGTTCGATATCGCACAAGCTGAAGACCGTCGAAGCTCGCTTCAGAACGTCGCCAACGTGGTATTGAAGCACCGGACCGACGGTGTCGAAGTCGCTGTCGCGGCGATGGAGGACATGCTGATTTCAGAGGTGCAGCGGTTAGAGCGTTACTTGACGACACTTGGTACGATCGCGTCTATTTCGCCGTTACTCGGTCTTCTTGGTACCGTTTTAGGGATGATAGAGGTCTTCCAAGCGCTAAACGCGACGGGTGCGCGCGATCCAGGTGTGTTTTCGGGTGGCATCGGTGAAGCATTGATTACAACTGCTTTCGGCCTATGTATCGCGATTCCTTCCCTCATTTGCCATCGTCATTTTCAACGACGCGTGGACGAGTTTACGCAGCAGCTGGAACAAGAGGGCCGGGTGCTGATCGGCAGACTGTTCGCGTCTGAGAAGTGATGAGATTTCGTATACGTCGGCAAGATGCGGTCGGTATCGAAATTGCGCCGCTGATCGACATTGTTTTTATTCTGTTGATTTTCTTCGTAGTGACTTCGACATTTATCCGGGAGAACGCACTAGAGATTGATCTACCTGAATCACACAGTACGGTTGATGTTGTACGTAGCAGCGTGATTGAAATCGTCATCTCTGCGGACAACGAGATAAGAGTCGGGAAGAGAGCGATTCCGAATGCGACCGTTGAGGTCCTGACGGTAGAGTTAACCGCACTCGTGACTGAGCTCAACTCAGACCACGTCGTCATAAGGGCTGACGCGAAAGCACACCACGAGAGCGTCGTACTCGCACTCGACACTGCGAATTTACTCGGCTTAAATAACGTGAGCATTGTGACGGTTCAAACGGATGGCTGATCCGTCGAGGCGGGACTTCGAGACCTATCGCCGACTGCTGCGTTATCTTCGAGGGAGAGAGTGGTACTTCGTCGTTGCCATAGTTGGTTACATTCTTGCCGCATACTCCGAGGTCGTTTTCGCGCAAACGCTTGGTGTGATCGTCGATGTCTTCCAACCGGGCGCTTCGAACTCCACTGTTGTGAGTGGTGGAAAATGGTTAACGCCACTCCCAGTTCTTGCATTGGATTTCGGATTGGAGTATTGGGTGATATTCCCGCTTCTGATTGGCATTGCAGCGCTTGTTCGGGCGTTTGGTGCAATCATTGGCGAGTATTTACTGGCAAACGTTTCTCTCAACTTGATACATCAAGTTCGATGCGATCTATTCAACCGCTTGCTAGTTTTACCAGTGAGCTACTTCGACCGCAACTCCCAAGGATCGATCTCTAATCGACTGACTGACACTGCTCAAAAGTTGCGCGACACGGTGACAGAAGTGTTACGGATTCTCTTGCAGGATGGCTTCAAGCTGATTGTTCTAGTGATCTTTCTTATCAACCTCAGCGGTCGACTCACACTGCTGTTCACCGTCACACTACCCGTAGTTTGGATCATCGTTAGAGTCGCATCTAAGCGCTTTCGCAGCACCAGCGAGAGCATCCAAACGTCAATGGGTGAAGTTACACAAGTCGGACACGAAGCCGTTGGTGGGCACAAACTCATACGTACATTTGGCGCACAAGAGCACGAACGGCAGCGATTCTTTGATGCGAGCTTGGTGAATCGAAGACAGAACGTGCGAATGGTTGCGACCAAAGCTGTCAGTAGTCAGACCATTCAAATGTTCGTTGGCATCGTACTGGGCGTCCTCATGGGTCTCTTGTTCTTACCGGAAGTTAGCAAGGGTATGTCAACTGGCGACCTTGTGAGTTACATCGCCATTGCGGGTGTACTCGTGCAACCGGTGAAAAGGTTATCTGATTTAAACGCGCGAATTCAGTCCGGGCTCGCGGCTGCGGATGAGATCTTCGCACAGATCGATCAACATGAAGAAATAGATTCAGGGGATACGGAAACCGATACGGTAAGAGGAGCGGTAGAGTTTCGCTCGGTTTCGTTTGGATACGAACGTGGCGAAGAGGACGTTCTGTCGGAGGTTTCGTTTCGAATTGACCCTGGTCAAACTTTGGCGATTGTTGGTGCGTCCGGAAGCGGTAAGTCCACCTTGGTAGAGCTTCTAATGGGTTTCTATCAACCTCAGCACGGTGAGATTCTGATTGACGGAATTCCGACCCGCGAATTCACCAAACGGAATCTACGTAAACACTTGGCATTGGTAAGCCAAGATATTTTTCTATTCAACGACACACTCCATGCGAATATCGCTTATGGCGAATTGGGTTCCGTAACGACCGAGCAGATCAATTCCGCTTTAGAAAGGGCGCGTGTTAAACGGTTCGTAGATTCGTTGCCACATGGATTGAATACCGCGGTCGGTGACCGAGGTACGACGCTCTCCCGAGGTCAGCGACAACGCATAGCGATTGCGCGCGCATTACTGAAGGATGCACCCATTCTGATTCTGGATGAAGCGACGTCTGCACTCGATACTGAATCGGAAGCATTAGTGCAAGCTGCGCTAAATGAAGCGATGAAAGGACGAACCACGATCGTCGTTGCACATCGCCTATCTACGATCGTTCACGCCGACCGCATCCTGGTGGTTGAGGATGGTCGGATTGTTGAAGAAGGCACGCATCAAGCGTTGCTCGGAAAACACGGGCGCTATGCCAAGCTCTTTGAGACGGTCGATGGCGAGATGGAGTCGAAGACTGTTGTCGAAACGCCAGTAACTCGGCTAAGAGATGTTGAACCCGAACCCGTCGGCGCGACTGGAACGCTACTGGATGCTTGGTATGGCGACAAACGATGGGTTCGATCGTTCGCACCTATGTCGTGGATGTATGGCAGGTTTTCACGTTATCGGCGACGTCGGTTGAGTGCGAACGCATGGGTGCCACCAGTTCCGCTGCTAGTTGTAGGCAACATTTCGCTCGGTGGTACCGGCAAGACGCCTTTGGTGATATGGCTTGCTAACTGGTTACAGAATACTGGTAAGCGTGTTGGTGTAGTAAGCCGCGGCTACAAAGGAAAAGGGAGATTCCCGGCGCTTGTACAGCTCGATTCAGACATTCTCGAAGTCGGTGACGAAGCGCCGCTCTTAGCGGAACGCGCGAAATGTGCGATGGTTGTCGACCCGGACCGGGTACGGGGGGTGAAGTACCTACTTGATAACCACGACGTCGACATCGTACTAAGTGACGATGGGTTGCAACACTATGCCCTAGGACGGCACTTTGAAATCGCAGTGATCGACGGAGCGCGTGGGCTAGGGAATGGGATGCTCTTGCCTGCTGGTCCACTGCGCGAACCGCCGAGACGTCTGGGCGAAGTTGATTGGGTCATTTCAAATGGCATGAATACACATGCGATCGGTATGGTCGATGATGTCATGCACGTCGCCCCCACTCGATTTGTCAACATCTTCTCACAAGAGAGTCTCAGCGTTGAAGGTTTTTGCGAGCGATTCGATAGCGTTATTCATACATATTCGGCGATTGGCAATCCACGTCGTTTTCAGAACACACTGCGCCAGCTTGGATTCACTCCTATAGCGCACGAACTACCTGATCACTCGCTATTTAGAGAGTCTGACATACAACACCACGTAGATGACGTCATTGTCGTAACCGAGAAAGATTGGCGGAAGATCAGACCATTGCGGTTTCAATCTGAAAACATCTGGTATCTCGAGGTCTCAGTAACCTTCGAACGAGATGTGGACGCACGGCTGACGTCGCTGTTTAGATCTAAAGAAGTCGATCTGAAGACATGAGTAGCAGTAGCGGATTCACAGTAGTCATACCTGCTCGCTATGGATCGACGAGGCTGCCCGGTAAACCACTTCTTGACTTAAGTGGAAAGCCGATGATTCAACACGTCGTTGAACGAGCGCTTGCGTCGCGTGCATCAGATGTGATTGTGGCGACAGACGATCGGAGGATCGTCGATGCCGTCAAAACTAAGAGCGTAAAAGTCGTTTTGACTTCGAAGGAGCATCAATCCGGTACGGATCGCGTATGGGAAGCGGTTGAAGATGCTGATTTGCAGGATGAATCGGTGATCGTAAATGTTCAAGGCGACGAACCGCTCATTCCTTCAGCAGTAATCAATCAAGCGGCAGAGCTAGTTAGCAGTGCAAAGGACTGTGGGGTAGCCACACTATGTGAAGCGATACGTGACGGACGTGACATATTCAATTCAAACATCGTAAAGGTTGTTGCGGATCGAAACGGGCGTGCTCTTTACTTCTCGAGAGCTCCGATTCCGTGGCAAAGAGGCGCATTTGATTCGAATGAGATTCCTAACGACACCGATTCATGGTTTCGGCATCTAGGTATCTATGCGTTCAAGTATTGGGCACTTCAGCAATTTGTGTCACTGCCACAGAGCCGATTAGAGACGCGAGAGTCGCTTGAGCAATTGCGATTGCTGGAGAACGGCATGTCGATAGCGATCGCAGAGAGCAATTACACGATTCCTGCAGGCGTTGACACACAGGAGGATGTCGAACGAGTGCGTAAAGTCTTATCGAACGAGTGCTCAAATCAAGTCAAGTCCTCGTAGATTTTCCGCCTCGTTCGATAATTCGGAATGAAGTTTGTGAAAGAGAAGTTTCCTGTATGCGGTTAGATGTTCCCGCGAATCGATGCTTTGTGTGTGGACCTGGTAACGCAAACGGATTGAACATCAAATTTCGTCTCGACGGTGAGGTGTGTCGAGCGGAGTGGCAATCTTCGGAAGCGTATATGGGTTATGAAGGCGTCACGCACGGTGGTATTCAGTTTTGCTTACTCGACGACGTCATGGCTAACTTACTCTATCTACGAGGGTATACGTGTGTGACGGCGAAGGCGGATGTCAGATTTCGGAATCCGCTTGGGATTGGTGAAAGAGTGGAGCTATACGGGCGACTCATCAACCGTCGTGGACCGTTGGCGATTATCGAAGGACAGATCCGATTGGCGTCGAACGATATGCTGGTCGCTGAGTCGACAGGCCACTTTATGGTCAAAGGCTCGTTTCGACCCGTACAAGGTGCGTCGTCGGATCAGTAGCAGGTTTCTCCGAGGCGCAAGATGAGTGACGTGAGTGAGAATTCCATCAAGCGTTAAAGAGCTCGACTATGAATCGGGATTCTTAGACAACGCAATCGCCGACGATTTATTGGCTCATTGTCTCAACGAACTTCCGTGGCGAGAGGAACTGGTAAAGATGTTCGGACAGACATTCGTTGCCCCGAGAATATCGTGTGCGCTGGCCGACGATGGATGTACGTATCGATATCGTGGTAGTCAGAGCGAATCTATTCGATTTACGAGCAAGTTGGACGTGCTACGACGGAAGCTTCGAGAGGAAATAGATGCACCGTTCAACTACGCGCTTGCTACGCAGTATAGAAACGGAAGTGATTACGTGGGATGGCACACGGACGACGAGAGAGACCTAGTCCCAGGACAGACTATCGCCAACGTTAGTCTCGGAGAAGCTCGAGAATTTCGGATTAAGAGCCGAGACGGCTCGTTTGACGAAAGTATAACCACGGTTCATGGATCCCTCCTATGTATGCGAGGTGACATTCTTCGGACGACGAAGCATTCGCTGATTCGTACTCGACGAGTGATCGGACCTCGTGTGGTGCTGTCGTTTCGCGAAGTTCGACGATGAGGGTTCAGACGAACGCCTCACTTCAGTCCTCCAACAGTTTCGGATTCGAATCCATAGTGGACGAGTTCGTAATCGTGAGAGATGTCGATGAGTTAGAGAAAGCACTGGATACAACTGAGCCGATTACGGTCTTAGGTGAAGGCACAAACGTCGTTCTTAAACCTCGAATCGAGGGACGTGTCATAAAGCTCGCAATCGATGAACTTTCTGTTCTACGCATAGAAAATGATGACGTACTTGTCACTGTAGGCGCAGGTGTAAATTGGCATGAACTCGTTCGGTTTTCCCTCGGACGAGGCATTAGTGGACTTGAGAATCTCGCCTTAATTCCCGGATCCGTTGGCGCCGCACCATTTCAGAACATCGGCGCTTACGGCGTCGAACTAGATCAGGTCTGCGAGGGAGTTAGAGTCTATGATCGAGACCGAAAGAAAGTGAGAACATTGTCCGTCGGTGCATGTGACTTTACGTATCGAAATAGCGTCTTTAAATCGACTTCACGAGATCGCTTTGTTATTTGTGGCTTGACCTTACGGTTAGGCGATCGAGAGCTCGCCACTCACTATCGGGACGTTGATACACACGTTTCTACTCGGTCAAACGCGAGACTTACTGCTACTGCTGTCGCAGAGATAGTCATTCGCATTCGTCGCAACAAACTTCCTGATCCTCGAAAGATCGGAAACGTTGGAAGTTTCTTTAAGAATCCGATCCTCTCGAAAGCCGGGTTTGACGACCTATCGGCCAAACTTAGGATCGAGGGCCACCATGAGTCTGGAGGACTGAAAATTTCGGCTGCACGTCTGATCGACGAAGCGGGTTGGAAAGGCGTTCAACACGACGGTGCAGAAGTTTGGCCGCGACAGCCGTTAGTACTTGTTAACCGTGGGAGTGCCACTGCTCGAAGCGTGCTTGAGTTGGCATCGCGAATCGCCGATGACGTGCATCGACGATTCGCAGTAGAGCTGGAACTTGAGCCCGAGGTACTTGGTATCTTCTAGGCGTCCGAGCTGATTCGACTTCTGGGATCATTTGAAGCCCGGCCAGATTCACCACTTGACTCTTCGTCAACCGAAGGCCGTTGAACGGTTGAAGTCTCGGCACCTTGCTCTACTTCAGCTTTTGGCGGCAGGACTGGAGGCGAGGATTGAGGTGATTCTGGTGCATCAATTGGCTGATGCGCTCGCGTCTCATCATCCGAAGCCTTTTCACCCGATGAAGGAACTGCCGCCTCTACTCTTTTCACAGCGGGTTGAGAATCGAGTCCCCGTGTTTCAACACGAGCACGGGGATCGTTTGGAGCGAATAGACGTTCGGATGTATTTGGAACGTCCCGTGTGGGAATTTCCCTTTCGCTTTTCTGTTCGGCTTCTATCCGGTCTGGTGTGACGTCCTGTTCCTTCTCGATAGGTCTATCTCGACCGGAGTAGTCGTTAGTAGCTTGTGAACGATTTTGTTTCGCAGGTTCACGTTTGCGAACTGAATCGCTTTGCTGACGACTTGCTGCAGGCTCTTGTTCGATGCGTGCGGATTGTGATTGTGTAGGCAACTCTTGGTCGGATTCGCGACCGCGGGGATTTTCAGCCCTACCTCCTCTTGAATCTGGTTGTTCCCGCTTGGGTTGTCGCTGAGCAGAGCTTCTTGCGTTCGATCCGACAGTTCGCGAACTACGAGGGGCTCGTCGATTTGGTGTAGTGGATTCTTGGTTCTTTCGCTCTTGACGAGTGCCCTCATCGGTGCTCTGCTTCAGATCGGCTGCACTTCTGACATTGTCACTAGGTGCTTTGGTCTTTTTCGAGTTCGCGGCGTTCGAAGCCGTGCTCGATCGAGTGTTTCTTTCACGGCGTGGAGTTTTTTCACGCTTCGGCGCTCTCACGGGTGAATTTGATTGGTCGCTGACGCGCTGGTTCTTTTCCTCACGCTTGGCTGACTTACCTTTTACACGAGGGTCACTCTTCTTTCTGCCGCTGTGCGATCTATCGCTAGTAGTGGTCTTTCTTTCCTGTGCTTTCGGTGTAGAAGCGGTGCGGCGTCTAGATTTCGATGGCTCGCGTTTTCGATTTGCACTCGCGGACTTTTTGTTCTTTTTTACTACCTTCTCTTCAGCACCGAAGAGTGCAGAGAAAAATCGGCTAACTGCGCTCTTGTTCGGTGTGTGTTTGTTGCCTTTTTGCTGTTTCTTTTTCCCATGGGCTGCAACTTTCGAGTTGCTTTTCTGTTTCTTCTTTTTCGATTTTTTATCGACGACAGGAGAGACTAGCGGCTGCGGATTTACACGCGGCTCTTCAGGGTATTCAATACGATCTTTGGTATTGAAGTCCTGCCGAGACTGATGAAGCAACTCTTCGAGGTTCGACCCACCTTCGTAGTCGATTCCCTTTATACGTCTCGCTTTGATGTCGAAGGTACCGTTTGTCAGACCTGTGTCAGCGATGACGATTACTTGCTTTCGAGTATTAAGTTCGAGATCACGGAGATACTGACGTTCCTTATTGAGAATGTAAGCGGCGACGTCGTCGGGAACTCTACAAAGGTATTGATTTTCTTGACGCGTTGGATCGTGGATCAGATAGGAAAGTTTCCGCAAGACTTGGTTTGCGTTAGTCTCTGTACGCCGCACAAATCTTGCGCCTTGACACGACTCACACTCTTCAAAATGAGTGTCGTAAATCGACGATCTACGGCGTTGTCGATTGAGTTGCATTAATCCGAATTCGGATATCGCAGAACACTCGGAATTCGCCGTATCTTTCGCCAAGCACTCTCTTACAACTTTCTCAACCTGTTCGTTATAGCCTTCGGTAAGCATGTCGATGAAGTCAACGACAACTAAACCACCAATATTCCTGATCATCAACTGACGGCAAATCTCTTCGGCGGCTTCAAGATTTGTATGGAGTGCTGTTTCCTCTAACGTTTCGCCTCCTGTGTTTTTAGCAGAGTTGACGTCAATTGATAGTAGGGCTTCCGTTGGATCAAAAACCAACTCCCCACCCGAAGGAAGTGTGACCTTCCGCGAAAACAGACTCGCTACTGCGTTTTCGACTCGAAACGTATCGAATATGGGTCGGTCGCCACGGTAGTGCTCGATCTGGTCGCGCAGTTCTGGCATGAAATCGGACGCGTAGCTGCGAGATTCCCGATAGAGAGTCGGGTCATCAACGATGACCTTTGTGCCGTCTCGACGTAGTCGATCACGTAAGACACGTTGCATCAACGTGTTGTCTGAGAATACGAGCACAGGCGCGCGTTGTTGATTCTCTTCATAAGCGCGCTGGACGTTGCGCCAAAGATTCATCAACCGGTGAAAATCACTCGTAATCTCCTCGAGTGAGTGGTTGACTGCGGTCGTACGCATGATCCAGCCAACGTCTTCGACGTTTGGAAGTTGATTGCCGAGCTCTCGCAAGCGCATACGCTGTACTTCTGAAACATTTCGAGTTACAGCACGGACATTCGAATTTGGTTTGAGTACGATAAATCGTCCGGGTAAAGAAAGTTCCATCGAGAGGGCAGAACCTTTCTCACCTCGAGCTTCGCGAAACACCTGGACAAGAACTTTTTGTCCGACTTGTAAATCCGGATGCTCTATTTCAACAGGTTCGTCAGTGGGCTGTGTGCGTGTTTCACGCGATCCTCGACCCCCCGCTTTGCTAAACGCCAGTAAACCATGGCGCTCTTCGCCGATGTCAACGAATGCGCCTTCAAGGTCTGTTTTAACCGCGGTTACAACACCGACGTAAATGTTGCCTTTGACTGAGGTCTGTGAGCTAGACTCAATCTCAAAGTCGACAAGTTTGTTGTCTTCTAGATAAGCAACGCGGACCTCGTTAGGTTGCTCCGCGTTGATGAGTATTCGTTTCATTCCCAGCTTCTTCCTGAGTAATTGGGATGAATGGATACTTCCCGAGAACGTAATTAAGGTATTTGAAGTGCAATGGTGTGCAGATGATCAGTTGAAAACAAGGTCAGGTGATCGATACCAAGTGTGCTACCCCACGCCCATATTGAAGATGGGATTAAACTGTGGGATGTCAGACATTTTGTTCTTCGCGGTTCAGACTTTTCTATCACGAAATCCTTGTACATCTTTCGATAAGTGACAAGGTGTGTTTTACGGAAGCATGTCGACCGATGTTCGTAAATCGACTAACGCAGGACCAACGCGATGAAAGACTAAATTCCATTCATCGGTAAAAAATGATGGGTTGATTCTCTTACAACCCTTTATTGATAGACGCGACAATCGAGGTCGCACTCTACTCGTTGGCGTAATTTTAGTACGTTGTGCGATTGAATCCAAGTCAGATGTGTAAATTCACATGGTTTCTGAGGCATATAGACATGTTCGCCACTTGTTTTGAAACGCGACGCATAGTCTAGTTTTCAACGATCCTGAACGTTAATCGTTCATAGTGAGAAATATCGTGCTATTCAAGCATTGACGACGATCGTTCGCGACCAATGGTCATGGAGACATCGACGTGCTGGACCGAATATCCATAACACGTTGATGAGGCTGAGAATGGGCAATATCCCGATGATCGACATTCCACACTCTCTCACAACGAACAATCGTGTGAGAGAAGGCTTCTCAAGATTTTCTTTATCAGTGATCTTGATATTAAGCGCCATTTTGCCGATGGTTTGCCCGAATTGAGCTAGAAAATAGCCTTGCACCACGAATGCAATTGCAATACTGAGTAAGAATAGGAATAGAGAATTGAAAGATAGGTCGTAGGTAAATAACAAAGATTTCCATGCGTCAGAAGGCGACGAGATCGTGTTCGAAGTCGCGAGATCGATAGCAGATCCATCGCCTGGAAACCAACTTCCGTACACGTACAAGCACAAAAAAGTCAACAGTGCATAGATTATTTGGTCGATCAATCGCGCAATCAAGCGTTTAAACCTCGATGCGAGGACGATCTCGCCGTGTTCGGTGACGTCATCCGCCAAACGGGTAGAGGATGCTGCGTATGGATTGTCTGACATGGCTAGTTCAGCTAATTCAGATCATCAATGACAATCGTGCCGGACCAGAGATCGTGTAGACATCTGCGTTGTTCACCGAAAATCCATAGTACTTCGATAACAGGTAAGAATGGAATCCAGTATAGGAGGTAGATTCCACACTCTCTAATGCCGAACGATCGCGTCAAAGTGGGTGTCCGATAGCTATCGTGCTTCACGATCCTGATTTTCAGCATTCGCTTGCCAATCGTTTGACCGTATCGAGCAAGCAAGTAGGCCTGACATATAAACGTTATACCGATACCGATCAACCAAAACGCAACACTTTCGGCTGTAAAAGTAGGAAGGACGAGGTCAGTCCAAAAGTCGAATTCCATATTTTCCACGTCGGATAGTGAATTTTCAATTACCCTGTTCTGGGCATCCCGTATAACAGGAAAAAGCAATACACAAAGCCAAAAAAAGATACCTTCGACGAACGAGTCGACGATTCGCGCGATAAGACGTTTGACACGGGACGCAAGGACAATTTCGGGCGGTAGTGGCGCTTCTTGCTTTAGTGGTGTAACGCTTGACGCGTACGGGTTTTCCACCACGATTCAATCGATCCTGTGGCTTTTAATACTCGTGCTGAGATGCAGACTAACGCGATATTTCTGAGGCTTAGAGGGCACCGCTACGCTTGATTAACCAGTAAGCGTTCAACAGTCGTACTATCAAGTCCTGAGGTCTGCAATCTATACTCAGATGGCAAGATTCCGCACATTGTCTGAACAACCTTCGTCGATCTTGTAGAAAGTGCGCGCGCTCGGAGAGTAACAAAGCGTCGTCGTATGTTTCTATGTTCCGACGAGGAATTTCATCTATGACGCTGTCTCGAAGATTCACCAATAACGTCAAGTGATGCTTACTGAGTAATCGCAACGCGAGCGGAATCTCAGACGTTTGCTCCCGCGAGTTTGTTACGAGCATCACCAGTGAACGTTTACGTTGATACGTAAGAAATGACTCGGCTGCAACGATGTAATCTGAAGGTTCCGGTCCACTCTGTACGTCGAAGACGGAGTTTAGCAGCGTATTAATGCTCTTTCCGCCCTTAACAGGTGCGAACCATTTGTTCGTATAGCCGAAAAACTGTACGCCAATCGAGTCGCCTTGATGTAGTGATACGTAACCCAGCAGAATCAGCGCATTTAATGCG
>JAPOVY010000151.1 GCA_026707905.1 Gammaproteobacteria bacterium
GGCGTCCGGCATCTCGTGACAGGCAATGTCCCAGATATAACCGGCCAGTTCGCGTGCGATGGCGGTCATGATCGTCTTGACCTGTTTGCATTGCTCGAGCATGGTGTGATACTTCTTACAGAGACGTTTCTGCGCCGACTAGGCGCGTGTTTTTGCATAGTCGGACGCATCCGTGACTTTGCGCGTTGCAAGTGATACGTGTCCCGCGCCGGAAAACGATACGTCCAAGTATTTCCCGTCAGTAACCGCCAGACGAGACCATTACCCGTTTTCGTGATAGCGCCCGTCTGTCATTTCGGACCACTGCTGTGTTCGCTGGGCGTCAAGCCCAGGTATGCCATGTATTGCGGCGCGGTCGGAAAGCGGCGCAGATCCCCAAGTTCGGCGAACAGTGTCACTGCCGTCAGCCGGTCGACACCACGCAAGGCGCGCAAGGAAGCTACAGCGGGTAGCCATGATTGGGTGAACACTTCCCGTTTGATATCGGCTTCCAGCTCGATGAGCCGACGTTCGAGATCGCTCAGGATGTCCGTCTTCGTGCGGAGCGAGATCTGATCCGCCGATTCGTCGAATTTCAGATCGTGCAGCCACGCCCGACGCTGGACCGTCCACGCGGCACCACGGAAACGGCGCTCATGCCGTAACAGAAAATGTCCAACGCGCTGCCGTTGGCGTTGAATCTGAACGACACGATCGTGAATCAGATTGCGGAACGCCTCCTGGGCTGTATCGGGTACCCACAGCGGTTCCAGATAATTTACCGCCGCGCTCAAGCGGGCTAACGCCCGTACGTAACGGCGATCGGTTTTGACGCGGTCGCCCGGTTTTTTCAGGATCGTGGTCGGGGCGATCAAATCACATGACCAACCGCTGTCGCGCAGCCGCCTTAACAGCGCATACCCACACGGTCCCGCTTAATAGATAAAGTGCAAGTCCGAGCCGACGTCGTCCGCCAGGCGCGTGACTTTCCGCTTTACCGCAGCTGGCGTGTTCGATCCCTTGCCACAGTCGACTAACTGCAAGGCATCACCACCGCTTGGCGGAACGGCCGCGGCGATCGAAATCGTGTCTTTGTGTACGTCGAGACCAACGTGGACAGCACGCGACGACAGATCGGCCGTCATCCGCATTTGCGTTGTAGTATTCATAGGACCTGTGCTCCTTTATTCGTTGTGTAAGGCTTCGAGTAAACCATACCTTGGAGCACAGGTCAAAACATATCAAGTAAGTCAATAATCCCCTATCAAAATACAGTGAATGGAGATTAGCTCGAAGATTGGTGTGTCGTGAGAGGTCGTCTTTTGACGAGCGAATTCGCGCTGATTTCGTGTGTTGTGTTGGTAGCACAGGGCGATCTTGCAGAACCAACTCCGATGAACCTTGCGCAGCTCCAGCAAGCGTTCTCTTGGGACTTCGACGCACCAATTGACGTTCAAACGGTTGCTGATGGATTGCAGGTGTCCTTTGGGATTGGCGGCAACATTGCGGTATTGATCGGCAAGAGCGTTGTACTAGTCGTCGACGATCAGTTCTCAGAATTGATCGCAAAGGTCAATCATGCCATCGCGGAATTGCGTGGTGGCGCGGTGAATTTAGCGATCAACGCGCACCGGCACTTTGACCATGCCGGCGGTAACAAAGAGCTGAGCCCAGCAGGTACCTGGATCGTCTGCAATGTACATGCTGTTGAGATGATGCCGAAGAACAACATCATTAACTTAGTCATTGCGATGTAAAAACAGGTCGCCTACCCTCAGGAAGCGCGATCTGTCATTTCATTCGGTGATCGAATGACGTTTCACTTCAATGGCGGTGATATCGAGCTGCTCCACGCCGGTGTTGCCCACACAGCTGGCAAAGGACCGGTCACATTTCGGAGGCAAAACGCGGTGCACTTCGGCGACGGGTATAACAAACTAGACTACCCATTCATCGACGCGGATAGTGGTGGTTCAATCGACGGCATGATCCGATTCTGTGAAACTGTCTACGCGAAATTGGACGAAGACACGATCGTAATACCGGGTCATGGAGAAGTCACCGATATGGCGGATGTCGCTGCGTACATCGAAATGTTGAAGACCGTTCGCCAACGCGTAAAGGCGTTAATCGATGAAGGCAAAACGATGGGGGAAGTACTGGCCGCTAACGTTACGGAAGATCTCGACGAATCGTTCGGGGATGTTTCACAATCGCTTGGCTTTATTAATCGCGTCTATACGAGCCTCAGAAAGTAGAACAGACGTGCCACACTTGACTTGTGAAATGGGTTGGTGTCGCCAGCTTTCCCGAGAACGATAGGTCGAATTCGAGAGATTAAATGAAGATCACCGACATCACGTTAACACCATTAAAAATCCGAAAAACGCTCCTTCGAATCCAGACTGATGCTGGCGTTGAAGGCTGGAGTGAAGTATTTGGCGCGAGTCCCCCTAGTTCAGGACGGACGTCAGTTTTCGAAGCCTATCTGGAAAACATCATAAAGCCTGTTCTTATCGGGGAAGATCCGTTGCAGATCGAGCGCCATTGGGAGACTTTGACGTTTGGTCACGAAGATCGCATGTATCGTGTACCCGCCAACGTTGTGGGTGTAATCGACGTGGCACTTTGGGATCTCTTCGGAAAAGAAACGGGCTTACCTGTTTACACGTTGATGGGCGGCGCTGCACGAACCCGAATCCCGCTCTACTGGTCGGTAGGATCTGGATGGCGAATGCAACCCGAAGACATGCTCGAAAAGGTCAAGGAAGGTTGGGAAGCGTCATACCGGGCATTCAAGATCCGAATGGATTGGAAAGGATGGCGTCAGGACGCCGATCCGATGAAGGACTTCGCGATATTCAAACTCGTTCGTGAGTTCCTACCACCTGAGGTGTATTTAGGATTCGATGCGAATAACGGATATTCCGTATCAACCGCGATTCAGCAGGGACGGAAATTCGAAGAGCTAGGAATTGACCACTTCGAAGAGCCCATCCCCCATAACGACTTGCCAGGTCTGAAACAGATTGCGGATGCCCTAGATGTTGCCGTTTCCGCCGGTGAACAGGATGCTTATCGTTGGTGGTTCGAACACTTAGTGTTACTTGGCAATCCTGATATCTTGCAACCCGACATTCTCAGTGCCGGAGGTCCATCCGAAGTAAAGCGGATCTTTGACATGGCGACCGTGCTTGACAAACCTGTAATGCCACACAGTCCGCAAGCCGGGATTAACAGTATGGCATCGATACACGTCTACGCAACGGTACAAAACGCGACGCGCCCGCACGAGTTCTCAGTTGAATTTTCCGGTCCGTTGGATGACATCGCGGCGATTTACGGTGAGCACGTTGTTCCACAGAACGGCGAAGTCAACCTGACGGATCGACCAGGGCTTGGAATTGACCTAGACGAAGCGAAGGTAGAGGAGTTTCGGCTTAAGTAGTCACCACGCCGGTTGCGTCTCGCGATCGAAACAATCCGCGTAATTTGATGCCGAAGTTATCCGATAGTAAATAAAGGCATGGCAAAACGAGCAGTGAACCGATCGTCGAGGTGATGATGCCACCAATGATGGTCAGCGCCATTGGTTGACGTAGGACTGCGCCCTCTCCACCGCCGAATAAAAGCGGTGTTAAGGCGAGCGCCGTTGTTAAGGTCGTCATCGTGATCGGTCGTAATCGAATACCTGCCGCGCGATAAAGCGCTTCAATCCGTTCGACTCCATTCGCCATTAGTTGCCGGGCAGTAGTCAGAAGTAGTACGGCGTCATTCACGGCAACGCCTGCCAGGACGATCAGACCGAGCATCGACATAACACCGATCGGATTTCCCAAAGGCACGACGGCGACGGCGACTCCGACGATCGCAAGTGGAATCGAGGCTAGAACGGTAATAGGTTGCAATACGGATTCAAACGTACCCGCAAGCACCATAAACACAAGCGCGATGGCGAGTAAACCTGCAAGCTGTAGCTCACCAAATGTCTTCGCTCGTTCAACTTCCTCACCACGAATCTTGACTTGAACCCCGCCTGGTAGAACCACTTCGTCGAGCACGGCTTGAACTTCACTAGTCGCTTGCGGCAGACCATAGCCTTCTGCCACTTGCGCCGTAACCTGAGCGGTACGACGCTGATCGCGTCGAAAAATCTCTCTTGCACCTTCGATTTCGTGAAAGTTTGCGACTTCGCCTATTGATATTTGCCTTCCGTTTGGGAGACTCAGCACGACGTTCGCAAGTTCGTCGCGAAATGGCGTATCACTACGGATCACGATCGGATATTCCTCGTCTCCAATCGCAATTTGAGTCACTGGGCGACCGTCGAGACTGGATTGCAACGTTCCAGAGATCTGATTGAGATTGACCCCTGCGGCGTCGGCTAATGATCGGTCTAGTTCAACATGAAGTTCAGGTGGGCCACCTTCGAATGAACTACGAACATTCCACAGTGAAGGGAGTTCGGCGAGTTTCGATTGGATTGTGGAAGTCGCGAGACGAATGTCCTCCAGCGCAGTTCCGGATACCTCAACGAGGACCGGTATCCCACTGCTACCCAACGCATCACTGAGTGCGCTTCGATTGATCTCCCAATTGAGCGTTGTCTCGTCAAATTCGACTGCATCGGCAAGAGCCAACGCAACATCCCGTCCCGTCGGACCCGTATCGGCCACTCTCACGATGACCCGCGCGGTATGTTCATCAGACATTTCTTGTCGGATAACTCGATCGTCATCGGGTATGCGACCAACCTCTGAAAGGGTAGCCGCGACTTGGTCGTTCGTAGCTTCTCGAATGACTGCTTCTAACCCTTCAACCATTCGCGCGGTTGACTCAACGCGTTGTCCAGCCGGACCGACGACTCGTACCGAAAACTGCTTCGGATCAGAGGGCGGTAATAGCTCAGTGCCGAGTTGTAATAGGAAGTACAGCGCAGCCGCGATGAAACCTGAAGCGATGAGTACCACTAGGAACGAGTGGTTCAGTAATCGCTCGACAAATCGCTCTAAGCCGCGTCGGACGGTACTCGTCGCGGTCTCATCCGCGTCTGGTAAGTTGGTAATTCGCGGAAGGAACCACTGACCCAGTGCGGGAATCAGAAACACCGCGACGAACAGAGACGCGATGAGTGAAACTACAACCGTGAACGCAATGCCGTCGATCAGTCGGACGGCGAGCCCCTGCACAAAGAAAACCGGTAAGAAAACGACGCACGTCGTCAGCGTACTCGCGGTAATAGCACCTGCCACCTGTCCAGTTCCAACCTGAGCGGCGAGTTTAGGCTCGTCGCCGGCTTGGAGGCGTCTAAACATCGATTCGACAACCACGATCGCGTTGTCAACAAGCATCCCGGCACCCAGCGCCAAACCACCAAGCGTGACGATATTCAGACTGTAGTCACCCAAATGCATGAAAAATAGTGCTGTGCAAATCGAGACTGGCACAGCAGTGGCAACGATTAAAGTCGCACCCGCTGAGCGCAGAAAGACGACCAAAACGATCACCGCTAACACGATTCCGATACCCGCTGCGATTTGTAGATCATCAAGTGCGTCCACGACGAGCTTGGCGTTGTCGCTAACTTCGTGGATCTCGATACCAGGTAAGTCATCTGCTACGTTCACGATGGCATCTCGAATGGTTTGAGAAACTTCGACCGTGTTCTCGCCAGCTTCTTTGTAGATAGAGAGCCCAATGCCTTCACGCCCGTTTACCAGAACGAGATGATCGATTTCCTGCGCTTCTTCAGTAACGGTTGCGATGTCTTGAACTCGGATGGCTTTCGATGCGCCGCCGGGCGTTTGGATATAGCGAAGTACGACGTTTGAAACGTCGTCGGCGTTTTCGTATCGTGCACGACCGCGTAATTGGAAGACTCGATTGTTGTCCTCCACAGTACCCGCAGAGATATCGATGTTCTGTGAATTGATAGAGCTTGCGAGCGAGTCGATCGTGATCTCGTATGCGTCCATCAAATATCGATCGACGGTGACTCTTATCTCTTTAACGCGTCCGCCAAGAACATGAACGTCTGCGACTCCGTCAAGTTGCTCAAGATTGATCCCGAGCTGCCGACGTGCAATCTGTCGCAATTCCAGCAGTGAGTGTCGATCATCGGTTGAGAGCAAACCCAATTCAAGAATCGGATCCTGTCGTGGGTCAAAGCGGCGAACGAGTACTTCATCGACAGAGGGATCGGCTTCGATTCCGCCGACCGCTTTTTGAACATCGATCAAGCCGATGTCGATGTCAGCGTCCCAATCAAATAGCACCGTGGCGACGAGACGGCCGGTGCGTGAAACCTGTTCTACTTCACGGATGCCGCGGACCGTAAATAGTTGCTGTTCTAGTCTCTCACCGAATAGGCGTTCGATTTCTAATGGTGGGCGGTCTCCGGCGCGAACCGAAACCACAATCGTTGGGCTTTGTAGGTCTGGAAGAAGATCGATCGGTCGTCGTTCCCACGACAGGTAACCGATTAATGCGATCGCGAGCGCGATCACAGAAATAGAAACTGGGCGGCGAGTCGCGAGCCCAGCTAAGGTTTCGAAAAAACTCACCTACGAGCCGATTACGCGAATCCGTGTACCGTCTGTGAGGGTTTCAAGTCCACGAACAACGACCTGGTCACCCGCCTTGATCCCATCAATGACTTCGTACTTTTCATCGTCGCTTAGACCTAAGCGAACGTCGCGTCGATTCGCACGTTGTCCGCTCACGACGAACACGACATTAGCATTTCCACGTCGGGTGACCGCTTCTCGCGGAACGACCGGTACCTCAGAACGCTTCGCCGCGATGATGTTCACTTCAACAAACATGCCGGGACGAAAATGGTTGTTTGAGTTATCCACCTCGACTTCGATTCGAAACGTGTGGGTTGTCGGATCGAGTTTGGGTGCAATGCGTAGAACGCGACCTGGATTCGGCTCTTCGTATGCGAAATGACGAACCCGTACGAGCATTCCGACTTCCACTTGCGACAGCTCTGGTCCAACAAGGTCTACATCCGCGATCAAAGGATCCAGTGGCGCGATTTCAGCAACTCTGAAGCCGGGTTCCACCAATTGCCCATCCGCAACCGGTAATTGATCGGAATTTCTTGCGAGTGTAAGAATGACACCTTCGATCGGTGACATAAGTTCACCTTTCGACGCATTGAGACGGCTGCGTTCGTATTCAAGGAGTGCACTTTCGTGTGCGACTTCTTGTTGACGTAAATCCGTTTCGGCGATGAGTCCTTGTTCGAATAGGTTTCGACGCCGATCGAGCTCGTTTTTTTCGTTTTCGAGAGCTACCCGTCTTGCTTCGATTCCGGCGTGTAGCCGCGCGTCTTCCCCTGTTATCTCCGCGATCGATTGTCCAACGGTGACGGTGTCGCCTTCAACCAATCGTTCGCCATCGCTGTTCCGACTGACATAGAGCACGCCCGGTACTTCATTGTTAAGCGTTGCCAAAGAGCGTGGACGTAATGTACCGGTGGCTGCGACAACACGTTCCACGTCGTCGTTGGTGACGGCTTCGGTTTCGACGGGAATTCTGAATTCAACTTGAACGTCGGGTGGTTCGCGACCGCAACCAAGGAGACCTAGTGCGATCAGGGTGGCAATTCCAAAACGAATGGGATGCATGCAATACTCTAGTTCTTTGATGTGTTTGTAATCAGCTCGCGGGTGTCCATCGAATGGCGTCGGCGACCACCGAACCTCGAGTAGCGTTCGTCGAAACACTAACAGTTACGAGAGGAGCTTCAAGGTCGAATTCACCAAGAAGATTCCAACCTTCATCAATTGACTCACCGTCGAACTCAATCGGCACTACACGCTCACCATCAGTGATCCACATTTCGAAATCGCCCCATCGTTCGCGACTTCGTCTAGACCCGATCTCGACATTGACTGCAAAACCTAAACCTCCGCTTGTACGAAGGGATTGAACCGCTGGAACGTGATACTCGAGCTTCCAATTTCCACTTGTCGGAAGGCTCGCTTCGAAATGCACATTCGCCACGGTGGATCCTACAAACGCACGCGCGAGTGTTCGACGGTATTTCCCATAGGCTTGGTCTAGTTGCTGACGCGTCCACGAGCCGATACCGCTGACGGCGATGTTAACGCCGGTTGAACCATATGACGTTAATCCTTGATCCGTTGGACTTTCTCCAAACGCAACCGTCACAAATCTCAGGAACCACGGTAAATTCGCAGAGTTGTCATTGGATTCATCGACGGAAAATCCTGGGTCGAGATCGTCGACTACGATGGCATTCCCGGGTTCGTAATTCCATGACGCTGGTCGTACGAGCTGTTTTTGATCGCGCTCAACTTGCTCGTAGACTCTTCGATAGGGTACTTCTAGCGAGAAATTCGTTCGGTTATAGCTCAAATAGGGGTTGACACGAACAATGTTCAGAGGCTCCTCGGAATTCAAAGCGATCTCTACAGAACTGTTACCAGGAACCTTGATTGGCGGTGTAACTTCGCCGCTACGCCCTTCGGACATGTTTTGCTCTGTTCCATATTCGACTGTGACTAGTCCTGGCACAGGTTCCGCGTTTTCAAGATAAAAACTGCTCTCGTACAGTGGGACGCCGTAATCTTGGTCGGGGAGACGAACAGTAGTAACCGGGCTCGCGCGGAAACCTGCGAAATCTGTATTTGTGAGCCAATCGTGGAAGATTGGGGTGATATCGACGCCAACATCCGACGCAACGACAACCAAGTCTTCGTAGGTGTAGTTTCTTCCTGCATAACGGGAACGCAATTCGGCTAGTAGTACGCCGAGTTGCTCATCGCCGAGCCAATCACGGATAAGGTGACCCATTGCACGACCCCAGAGATGTAAGGCGTGTAAATTTGATTTGGATTTCGTCATGTCGGCGTAGTCAACTTCACCTAACGGTTGAGCCATCATTGCCTCCCAGACGTTCGGCTGGTCGATATGCCTGTTGTAGTACAAGCGACTAAGCGTGAATGCATCTGGGTTGTTAGAGATCACACCTACGCCTATTCCTGTAGTCGCTTGTGACGAGGGTGTCATCGAAACGTGTGCCGAGTAGAAACCTTCTAAGTCCGTCGCGACACGCTTCGTCAGGTAGTTCATTAGGTAACTAAGTGGGATTGCACCTGGTCCTGTTGCATCGGTCTGGTACTGCATGAGATTGTTCGACGCAGCAAGATAAATGTTGCCACCGTGAACGTCGTTCCTGAAATAACCAGTCAGAAACGCAAGGATTTTCTCGAGTTTTTCTTCGTCGGTAATCTCTGCATCTTCGTCCAAACGATCGAAAGGCGCACGGAAATTCGCTTGCAGGAACGATCCTTCACGGATCGCGAACACGCCAGGGAAGGATTGTGCAGTATCCATCCTCCAACCTCCACGATATGCGCGAAGATTGATTGGTGTCTCGACGAGAGTGAACGTGCGATACGGATAAGTTAGTCCTGATGCTGATGCCGATGCAAGCATCTCCTGGATGTGGGATTTCAGTTCATCTAGTACGGGTAGAAAGCTATCGACGTTGGTGAGGTGATTCGGTGTCACCAGCAATTCGAATTCGATGCCTTCGATCTCCGTGGTGCGACGCGCGAATTCGGCTGCGAACAATGCAATTTCGTGAACTGGAGCTGACGGGCTTAGTCTGACGAGCCTCAAATCTTCAGCGTCAACGATTTCACTTTGACCCGGTCCCGCGACATGCCAGTCGTCCGGAACGACAACCTCGAGATTCATTTCGAAAAAGTCGCGAGGTCGAATGTGTTTAAGCTCTCGATTGAAGTGTGCCCCTGGCAAGGGGTACCAACCTAAATCAGGAACGAGCGCAACGTAATGCGACGAGTTGACATAAGCCTCCGTACCCTGGAATAACAGTCCAAATGCTTGAAACACGTCAGACGACAAGAGATCGATGGCTGTGTCGAGGTAGGCGAATTCCTGATCCAAGACACCGTGGACCTCGATTGTCAGATTTATCTGTTGCGCAGGTTCGATCGGAGACGGAACGTTAATAGTAAGCAGCCCATTACTAAAACGGAAGTTTGCGTCCCGATCATTAAGTTCTAGCGACCGGATTTCATAGCCTGGATTTAGCGAAATGTAGATTTCTTCGTCGATCTCGAATCGTTCTAACGAGGTCATCTCTACTGCGAACTCGCCGTGTGTCGTACTACCGGGACGCAATTCGATACGACCGGCTAACGAGTCGAAATCAACGAGAACTAGCTCCGCGTAAGGCTTGTGGGTTGCCGCCATTTCCTGACGGCTCAAGAGTTCGTTATTGAATTGGAGATGGACAAACCAGAACGACATTGCACCCAAGCAGATAAGGGCGAGACCGGCGATTAGTAAGCGCGGCTTATTTACTTTATCGAGTCTAGGGTAAAGTGCGGCGGCGAAACACAAAAACGCGAAACTAAGGAACAGCATCCCCAGCCGGTGAGGAATGATCTCCAGATTCGTGAACGTTGGCGCAATAAAAGAAGGTAGAAAATGAGCTGCGGTATAAGTGTTGATGTAGTTCAGAGCATAAATGGACAGGGAGTTTTGTGCCCATACCGTTAGGCCAAGTAGTCCAAGCGCGATCGCAGCTGCAATGACGCGCAAGCGGACAATCAAGGTGATCATCATGACCAATGCGACCCAAAACAAGATATTGGGTAGCATGTCGATGAGAAGGCTCGCAAGTGTCACATAAAGTTCGGGTTCTCTGAGTCCCGACTCTGGCAAGCTAAGTCTTAAAACAAAGCCTGTGAACCAGTAGAGCGCGATTAGCGCGACGATCGGAACCATCATCAACACGGCTATACCGGTCGCGCGTCCAAGTACGAGCTCGAAATTTGATACCGGTAGAACGCCAATGACTTCGTCGAGTCGATCACGCTTATCTCTCGAACGAACATCGAACGCTAAGAAAATAACCCAAATGGCGAAAAATCCGATCAACTGTGGATAAAGTTGGTAGGGGATCATCAACGGCGAGTTCAATAGTGTAGCTGAGCTAACTGACGACCCGAACGTAAAGCTGGCGAAACCATTGGCCAGTATGAAGAAGGAAAAAACCAGCGTCACCACGATGAACAACCAAGTCCTCGCGAGGCGACGATTCATCCGCATCTCCGCCGCGGCGACGGACCATATCGCACCTAAGTTCATGATTTACGCTCTTTCTTGCTGCGGCGCGACTTCTTCTTATCAGACTGTTCCGCCTGAAGGTCAGCTTCCTCATCAGCTCGGACCGCGGCGAATTTGCCGATCGAACCCATGAAGGCGAGATAGGCTTCTTCCAGAGTGGAAGAATCAACAGGCGTTGCGCCATCTGGTGCGGACGCGGCGCGATCGATGACGAGTCTGAGTTTTACCTGCTCGCCTAAGGTTTCGCGCGAGACGATTTCATAAGTTTCCTCAATCTGCATTGACGTTTCGAGGTCAACCTGCATTTCAAAAACGCGACCTTGTGCTTGATTAATAAATGCGTCTGGAGAATCTTGGAATGCGATTTTCCCATCGTCTAATAGTGCGATTTCTTTGCACCCGCTTCCGAGGTCACTGACGATGTGCGTAGAGCAAAGGATCGTTCTATTCTGACCGAGCTCCGCCATCAGATGCCGAAATCGAATTCGCTCCTCTGGATCCAAACCAACGGTGGGTTCGTCAACAACGAGCACACCTGGGTCATGAACGAGCGCTTGCGCAACACCTAGACGACGTACCATGCCACCAGACAGCTTCTTTACCTTGCGATCTGCAACCTGATCGAGACCGACCTCTTCAAGCACTTGTTGAACACGTAGCTTTCGGAGCCGTTTATCAGTTACGCCTGACATTCGGGCAAGTGCGTCTAAGACCTCTTCAGTTCGGTAGAGTCGCCAGGCGCTAAAAGACTGCGGTAAGTAGCCGATTTGACCGCGAATTGCTAGGCAATCTTTGATCGTATCCAGCCCGTTCACTCTTACGGAGCCTTGCTTAGGCTCGAGAAGTGTGCAGATGATTCTCATCAAACTGCTCTTACCCGCCCCATTTACTCCGAGGAGTCCGTAAAACCCGGTTTCGAGGTTCAGATTTATGTCGTCGAGAACGGTCGGACCGGATTTGCTGAAGAAGTGCGTGACACCTTCTACATCGATCGATGTCTCACCGGATCTGAGGGAAAAATGTGTGAGTGGACCCGTATCAGCCATGGGATCACGTCCTCACGCCAAGCGGAAATGAAAAGGAGTCGACGTCGAATAGCGATATGACGTCGCGCTGGATGCAGCGTCGGACATTATAGATTTGCCTTCGTTTGGGTACGTGTACTTGAAAATCAGACTAAACCACTGAATTTCTAAAGGGCTTCTGTCGCGGAACCGTAGATCCGGTCACGCAAGAAATTCGATTATCAGACACGAATTGCGTTCTTTAGTCTCGTTTCCTACGTATCAGCACGAAGTGTGCCAGTCCTTATGGTCCAATAACATATTGATTTAAAAGATATATCTGATAATCATCGTCAGCTCGCGATGTGCTCAATCGCTTTTTCCACTACAAAATGTGAATTCTCACTAGCTATTCACGGGCGCTATTTAGTGTGTAACGTGTCACTAGTAATCTTCAGCGGAAAGAGGCTAGGCGCTCGATTCAGTAGACTGATGCAGCCGCTTGACGTTGTTCACGTGCACGCTGTGTTAGTTCTTGGTCGGTGGTTATAGCGAACAACCCGGCCGGACCCGCGATTTTATGAACCATTAGTTTTTCGATTTCCTTGCGCACGCGTTCAGAAACTTGATCGAATGCATCGCTTGCCAGGAAACTCTTGAACGTCTGGCTCGTGTCCATAAATGGGATGATGTACCCAGGTACGATCGCTTGGATCATTGCGCCGCGTCGTTGGTCTGTCATGTTCATTCCTGCGCGATGCCAAGTACGTGCGTCGTAAAGAATGATGGTGCCAGCTGGTGCTTCGATGAGGTCAGATTTCTCTCCGCCATAAGGCAACCCATAGGTGGCTCGAAACCCTTTCCGATATGTGTGATTCGAGATACCCCATTCTTCTGGCGGTGCTTCGTTTGAAGCGTGTGTACCGAGCTTAAAGATCGTCGCACCGTTTTCTTTCGTGAAGTCCGATACACACACATTACGTTGCATTCCCAACACGAGATCCCCTGAGGGAACGGGAATGCGATCGCCGGTGCCCCAAAGATACGGGAAATCGGTATGCCAACCTTGGACCTCTCGAACGCCATCGTCTCGAGTGAGTGCGGAGATACCCGGCGAATGACCCAATCGAATGTCGTTCGTCTTCATGTATTCTCGCGTCAACCACAGTGAAATCGGTTCGGCGGACACTCGTGCAACCGATGGATCTTGAGCTAACGGTGCTTGACGCACGGGTGTTCGATCTGCGTATGCGTCGACGCAACCGACACGTTGCAGCCCATCAACAACTTCAGCGGGTAGGATGCACGTGATTGAAACCCATCCCTGCTCATTGAGCGTTTTTAAATAAGCCGATGGCAGCAGCTCAGGTCCATGTTCGATCGTAAATTCATCGACCTGATCGGTGCCTTCCTTCACCGAGATGCGCTCTCCTTCGCGTGAGAGAGCGGAATGGGAATTGAGTTCGGTTGTATTCGCTGTTAGTTCGAGACCGGATACGACGTGCTTGAAACCAGCGTCGGTCACATCCCAAATAACGGCGTCGTCTACATGTCCAAACACCTGTAGCGATTTACCGTCATTAGTACCAAGCCAATCGCCAGACGGAGTGTTTAGATAACGGTAGTGCTTTTTAGGTCGAGGAATCGTGGTGATGCGCGGACAGAATTCGTCGGAAGGTACGGTTCCTAAGCGTTTAATCGCAGGCATCCAAGGACCAGGATATGAAATACGGGCTGCGGAAGTTTACCGTTAATTGGCAGCTTGTCGTGCTAACGAACCGGTAGCGGCAAAAGATTTGACGGTCGCGAAAACCGTTTGTGACCTTCACGTCCATAATGAGACACAATGCGGAATCATCGTTCGACATGGCGAAGCCAATACACTTGGGTATGACCCCGTGGTCGCTTCGCGACACGCACACGGCGCAAACACTTGGGCGACAAGCCCAACTTGGTGAATCGTGGGGCTATCAATCCTTCTGGCTACCCGAGCACCATTTCACCCGAGGAAGCGCGATTCCTGATCCCCTTTTATTACTCGCGAGTGTTGCCGCATTAACGACCGACATGAAGCTCGGTACCACGTCATATCTACTTCCCCTAAGACAGCCTCTTCTCGCGGCGGAGCAAGTCGCCGTACTCGACCAGCTATCTGGTGGTCGACTCATTCTTGGAATTGGTCGAGGTTATGCGCCGCAGTTGTTCGATGCGTTTGGGGTCGAGCGTTCACGTAAACGACTTCTATTGAAACACTGTCTTGATGTCATGAAGGATGCATGGTCAGGGAACGCAGTTGGTGAAGGTGAGTCGAAGACGTCGATCGCGCCGTTACCCTATCAACAACCACACCCGCCGATTTGGGTGGCGGCGTTTGGACCACTTGCTTTGAAACAGGCTGGATCTTTAGGGTGTCCGTACATTGCGTCGCCAATGGAAACCATCGAGCGACTCCGCTCTAATCTTGAGATTCACGGCGAAGCTTGTCACGAAGCGAATCTAGACGTACCCGATGACGTACCCATCATGCGCACCATGTTTTGCTCTGAAGACACGAAGCGAGTCGCAGAAGTTCGTGATCGACTTGAGTCAGAATCAGTGAACGCCGCGCGCAGCGTCGAAGGTACGCAGCGAGCGACTACGATCGATGATTGGTCGATCGTTGGTGAACCAGCATATGTGCGAGAACTGGTGAAGCGCTACCAAGAAGAGCTAGGTGTCACACATCTTGTGGTCACGCGCCTACGAATCGGCGGTTTGCCTACGACCGACCTTGAGAAATCGGTCGCTCTCGTAGCAGAGACTCTAGCTCGTTAACACGTTCGCTGGCTCATCCTCAGGTGGACGCGTCCGTGTCCACGACCACCCGTGTTTCCGCAAAATCGGAAGGATCGATCTCTTCACCTTCCTTTAAGCCTAGGAATGGGCGTAGGAAATAAACCGCTGCATAGATTGGACCGGTGTCCACAAGTGCGACGGTGAGTTTGAATACATAACCCGAGTAAATAAACACGAGAAGTTGCTGGACGATCGGTTCGTCTAGGTTTACTGGTAGTGCATTTGCATAGTAATGCGTGATCAAAATGACCGCGACGGTGTCGACTAGCTGACTGATAACCGTCGATCCGTTGTTCCGAATCCAGAGATACTTCCCGTTCGTTATCCGCTTCCAGAAGTGAAATAGCCGGACATCGCAATATTGAGCGGTTAGATAGGCAATCATTGACGCGGCGACGGTGCCAAACGTCAAGAGCTGGATTTCGAAGAAGAGCGGTTGTCGACCCGCTTCGTCAATGAGGACCTCACCGGTCGACGGATCAACGCCTGTACCTGGTAATGCACCTCCGAGCCATAGGAAGAACACAATCCAAATATTGACGACCAAACCAACCACGACCATGTCGGTCGCACGTTTGCGACCGTAGAGCTCGCTGATTAGGTCGGTGCATAGAAACGTTACGGGGTAGGGTAGGACGCCGACGGCCAATAACATGGGTACTTCAAACAGACCGAAGAACGAGAAAGAAAAATCAAGAAAGCGTGTCACCCCGAGGATATTGAGCACACCGAGCGTGCCGAGAAATATCCCGCTGAAAAGAAGGAAAACGCGTTGTCGACGTAGCCGATAGTTAGGTTCGATAAATGTTTGGGTCATGTCTCGTATTTAGAGGTTTAACTTTCAATCTGTCCTAAATTGGCGTGAATCACGCTTCCGTTGAGTACAGGGTTCTCGGTCGCCCAAACGATAGTTTCAGCGATCTCATCGGGTTCGATTAATCGACCGAAAACGGACATAGCTGCAACATCATCCATTGCTTCGTCCGGTACATGCGAGCGGAGCATTTCAGTGTCGGTGAATCCTGGACAGACCATCAATGTATGGATACCGAGACCGACCAGATCCTGACACAAAGCACGCATCAAGCCGACTTGGGCATGTTTGGAAGTCGCGTACGAGAAGCACCCGGACACGGCTTTTTCAGCTAACGTTGATCCAACCACCACGACACTGGAACCCGGCTTCATGTAGGGTAGTAGTTGCCGATTTAGCGTATTTGGCGCAACCACGTTGGTTTGAAAAACGCTTGTAAGCGAGTCATCTGAAGTATCAAGCGCCGAATCATTAAGGTACCGCGCCGCGTTGTGAATGAGGTGAAGAATCTCCGCGCCTTCGACGTGTGAAATGAGTTCATCGCCGATATCGTCGAAAAAACCTTGCTGTGACAGGTCGGCGGCAATGCTGACGACCTCTGGATTGGGACATGGTCTGCGCGAGAGATTGACGACCTTGTATCCGCACGAAACAAACTTATAGGTTGCAGCTAGTCCTATTCCAGCGCTTGCACCCGTGATGACAATGACTTTCAGGTCAGGTCCCTCGACACGACACCCCACTGACCTGAGCCAGAAGCGACTCTTATCTGCATCTTTGTGACGCCAAGATCTTGAAACGTGACGTCCGCATTGAGCCGATCAGCCATCCATCCCGCAAGTTCTTCGACGGTGATATTGCGTAAAGGCAGGACGAAAACGTCGTGTTCTGGAAGTGACATCGTTTCGCCATTAAACGTCAGATGCGTTCGACCGTCGGTTGTCTCAATCTGAAGATGAGGCGAATCCGCAGGTACCAAGAAACGCTCATCCAGTTCATCACACAGAACTTGAAGCGAGTTTTTGAGTTCACCGTAGTCGAAACACAATCCGTCGTCCGTTACCTCACCCTCAAACACGCCATTCAACTGAAAGTTATGACCATGTAGGTTTTCCCTTTCAGTTGCTGAAAAGATCGTGAAATGGGCGGCCGAGAAGTGCAACGACTCACGAACCACTTCGATGACGACTTTGGACACGCGAGTCGGATTACAGGATTTGATTCGGATGGGAATGTTAAGAGCTCTCGTTCCTCGCTAACATTTTCGATACCAAATCAAGGAATTCCCGATGACCGCACTTGATGGTATGCGTGTTCTGGATATGACGCAATTTGAGGCAGGAACTTGCTGTACTCAGTCGCTCGCATTCCTAGGCGCAGACGTAGTGAAAGTTGAGCGACCGAATGTGGGTGATCCAGGTCGCGGTCGTGCGCGCGGTGAAGCGATCGACGCCGAGTACTTCGTTAACTGGAATAGCAATAAGCGGAGCGTTACGCTCGATCTCAGCAATCCTGATGGACGTGACCTATTGCTGAAGATGGTTCGCAACTATGACGTGTTCGTTGAGAACTATGGTCCAGGCGTCGTCGAAAAGCTCGATATAGGTTACGACGTAATGCGGCGTGAGAATCCCCAGCTTATTTACGCTCGAATCAAAGGTTTTGGAACGAGTGGACCCCGTGCGGACTACAAGTGCATGGACATGGTCGCGCAAGCTGCTGCTGGCGCGATGTCGATTACTGGTAATCCTGATGGCCCACCGATGCGGCCGGGACCAACGACGGGCGATGCGGGGACCGGTATGCAAGCTGCATTGGCGATCACCGCGGCTTACGTTCAGCGTCTTCGCACTGGCGAAGGTCAGCTAATCGAATTGGCGATGCAGGAGGCGATGACGTACTACCTTCGTACTGCTGTATCGCGTACGCGTTTCGGTACGGTACCGAATCGTCGTAGCGCGAATGGGGAAAACCCTTTCATGGCCATGTATCCATGCAGTCCAGGTGGTCCGAATGACTATGTTTACATCATGGCAGTGAACCAACGCATGTGGGATGCCGTTGGGTCGGCGATTGGTATTCCGGAACTGATGAGGGATGAGCGCTTTGCGACTCCGCGAATACGTTACGAGAATCGCCAAGCACTGTTTGACACGATCGCGGCGTGGACTCGTACGCAAACGAAACAGGAAGCTTCGAAGATATTCTCAGAAGCTGGCGTTTGCTCTAGTCCCGTGAACGAAACTTCGGAACTATTCACGGACGAGCATTTGCTCGAACGCGATTTCATAAAGGAAATTGACCATCGTGACCACGGTCGAGTACGAATTCTTGGTTGGCCATCGCGTTTGTCCAAGAGTTCAGTTGAACCTGTCGCCGCTCCTCTGTTAGGCGAGCACACGGATGAGGTTTTACAACAGGACCTTGGCTTGTCCCAGGAAGAGCTGACGGATTTACATCAGCGAAAGGTGGTCGGTAACGAAGAACTGGCACGAACGGAGATTGAGGCGGCGGCGAGCTAGCTCGGTCAACGGTTGACATGGATGCGACAGTACGTGACTACCACGAGCAACTCGGTATATCACCGGACTATCCGGAGAAGACGAAATTACGAGTCCAAGCGACCCCAGGCAATTTAGTCGATATTGGTCTCGATTGTTATAGTCGACCTCAGCGCTTGCGGTCAGATGCGGCGGCCGCTTGGGAAAGCATGCGAAAAGCAGCTATGGCGGAATCAATCGAACTCTTGGTGGTTTCAGCGTATCGTTCCCCCGAATACCAAGTCGAAGTTATTCAACGTCAATTAGCGGACGGCAAGCCAATTGAGGACATCTTGACGCGCGTTGCGGCGCCGGGATATAGTGAGCATCAGAGTGGATGCGCCCTCGATTTAACTACGCCAGGATATGAAGCCGTTGAGGAAGAGTTCGAAGATTCACCCGCCTTTCGTTGGCTCGTAGCAAATGCGCCAATGCATGGATTTCATCTGAGCTATCCGCGTGACAATCCATACGGTGTGATCTACGAGCCGTGGCACTGGTGCTTTGTAGGTTAGGTGACTTGAACGATCGCGATGGCGGGCTGTAACACGTCGAGGGGATCCTCGGGTGGATGTTGGATGCTCGGCTGGGCATCGTGCAACTGTTCAGGATAGTCCAGTGTGTAGTGCAAACCTCGTGATTCTTTACGCCATTGTGCGCCACGGACGATGGCTTCGGCAACGTTTATAAGGTTGCGCAGCTCGATCAAATCACTGTTGATGCGATAGTGTGAATAGAACTCGTGGACCTCGCGTTTGAGAAGATTGATGCGATTCTCGGCGCGTTCGAGTCGATTGTCTGTGCGAACGATTCCGACATAGTCCCACATAAACCTGCGCAATTCCATCCAGTTGTGAGTTAAAACGACGTTTTCGTCGGAGTTTGTTACTCGCGACTCGTCCCAATCCTTAATCTCCGGTTCTACCGCTGGCGTGTTGACTAACCTCTGGGCGATGTGATTCGCCGCTGACTTTGCGTAGACGAGACATTCAAGAAGTGAGTTGCTAGCAAGTCGATTGGCGCCATGAACTCCGGTACATGCAACTTCACCGACGGCGTAAAGCGCTTCGACGTCTGTCCGTCCATGCCGGTCAACGAGTACACCACCGCATGTGTAGTGTGCGGCAGGTACGACCGGAATAGGCTCTTTTCGAATGTCGATACCGATTTCGAGTAATCGCTGCAGAATCGTCGGAAAATGCTTTTCAATAGCTGACCTTGAAAGGTCGGTCACGTCGAGATAAACACACTCAATGCCGAGTCGTTTGATCTCGTAGTCGATCGCTCGCGCGACGATATCACGCGACGCTAACTCCTGTCTCGTGTCGAAGCGATGCATAAAGGTCGATCCGTCCGGCAATCGCAACTTCCCACCTTCACCTCGGACGGCTTCTGAAATCAGGAACGACCTTGCTTCTGGGTGATAGAGACACGTTGGGTGGAACTGATTAAATTCCATATTCGACAGTCGACAACCTGCGCGCCAAGCCATCGCAATACCGTCGCCAGTGCAGGTGTCCGGATTGCTGGTGTATAGATAGACCTTGCTCGCGCCACCTGTGGCGAGCACAACCGATCTTGCACGTATGCATTCGACGCGATCCATATTAGGGTCATATACGTAAGCGCCGACGACACGCTTCGCTTTTTCATCCGCTTGATTCGTTATCAGTTCGACGGCAATACGGTCGTTCATAAACTCGATATTGGTTCGCTTTCTCGCTTCTTCTATGAGAGTTGATGCGATCGCACGGCCAGTAGCGTCGGCCACATGCAGAACTCGTCGGTGGCTGTGTCCTCCTTCTTTGGTGCGATGCAAATCCGATTCATCAAGGTCAAACTGCAAGCCCATCTCGATAAGATCACTCACGGCGGAAGCACCGCGTTCTACCACGAATCGAACAGCTTTAGGATCGCACAAACCCTCACCCGCCATCAGCGTGTCTGTGTAGTGTGAATCAATTGAATCGTCAGCATCGGTAACCGCCGCGATGCCGCCTTGTGCGCGGTTCGTCGACCCAGCGGTCACATCTTCCTTCGATAGCACCAGTACGTTGAAGTGGGGAGGAAGATTGATTGCGGATGCAAGTCCGGCCGCGCCGCTGCCGATTACGAGTACGTCGGTTTCGTGCCGAAGCGTCATTGATTATGCGGTTGAAAGGAGCGAGATTCGATTCGATTATAGAAGCAGGAAATATGTACTCGTATACAGTAAAAATGTTGTAAAAGAGCTTCGACTAGTGGACGCTTAACGGAGTTAGGGAAACGCGTGGACTTGAATCCGGCGCTGAAACTAGCCGTCGAACGCGCTGTCTAACCAACTGGAATGATGTATCAAAGTGTGCAACCAAACCAACAAGAACTAACAGCTAGAGACTTCAATTGAGCGTCGCTTTTTATAATCCAACGATTACTCTGACCGGCTCACACGCTGACATGCGTAGTGAACCCGTTGCCTGGAATACGGATGAATCTCCTGTGGAAACAACGGATCTCGAGCTGGTTAACCGGATTCTGGATGACAGCGGTAAGCAACGCGAACTAGCGTTCGCGGCACTCTACACACGCCATCGCACAACTGTATTTAATGTTGCGATGCGTGTCGTGAACTCACCTGAAGATGCAGAAAACGTCGTACAAGAGACGTTCATAAAGGTGAATAAAAACCTACGTGGATTCCGAGGGAAGAGCCAGTTTTCCACTTGGTTGCACACAGTCGCAAAGAACACAGCGCTAAATTACAAAGCACACGAACAGCGTCGCCCCCAGTCGTCGGGAATGGATCCAACCGATCTCAGCGAAATCGCCACGAGTTCGCCGCAATCCGACTTCGAGCACGAAGAGTTGAAGGATTCGCTCGATCGTGCCCTTGCGTCACTCAACGACGAACTAAAACAGACCTTATTGCTCGTAGTAAACTCTGGCTTAAGCTACGAGCAAGTAGCCGAAATCACCAACGTACCTGTTGGTACAGTACGGTCCCGAGTATTTCGCGCGAGGCAGGGGATTGACAAATTCCTCCTCGAAAACTTGCCAGGATACGAGCAAAACGCGAAATAAGACTCCACAGACGCGAATAGTGCGAGGAACTTTTGCAGGGATTTCATGTCGAATAGAAAATTGCGTGAACGTTTCTTTAACACTTGTATCGATGGTCGACGACTCTTTGATCACTGCTGGGGTGAATCACGTTGACAATCGGTAACCCGTATGTGCGTTTCGAAGCGTTACGCTCAAATACAGCCATTCAAATCAGACGCTTGGTGCGGCAAGGATGCCAACATAGCGTAAGATCGGATTTCGTCGTTCGTAAAGTACCGCGAATCATTCGGCATATGCTCAAGTGGTACTGGTCATGTATGACTTTTCAAGGCTGTTTCGGACTAGAGGCAAGAAGTAGGAGGTTTTCATAGTCCTCATGGATCAAAGTGGCCACGAATCAAACGAGTTTTTAGATCAAGATTTATCTGCAGCAATCGACAATGAATTGAGTGCAGATGACTTCCCCGAGCTTATCGAGCATTTGGGTCAAGAGCCCGAAATGCAGAGAAAATGGGAACGGCACCACACGATTAATGCGTTGCTGCGGGGTGAGCAGATCGGTGTCAAGAATCAGCTTCCTTGGGAACGCATTCACGCGAACTTTGACGTTACGAAGCCGCAACATACTACCACCGGAATTGTCATTGATTTCGCTAGTTTTAGAGAGCGACATTTGCCTAAGGTTGTTGGTGGTATGGCGATGGCGGCGTCGGTAGTGCTTGCTGTTTCACTGTTCATTACGATGCAAAGCCCTGTTCAGAACATCCAAGCGCCACTAGCTGCCGAAAGCAGTCAGCCTAGCGAACAGGCTAAGATGCGCACGGCGACAGAGAACGACCAATCGAGTCAGGTAATCGAGCCGGAATTGCGTCTGCCGCCCACCAATCAATCGGATGTGTACTTAGCGGCTGACAGAGAAACACGCCAGTCGCCGATTCCTCCATCAGACTCGCAACGGCAGAGCCGCGCATTCCCGACAGATCAGCCTAAACCAAATAGTGACCTAATCCACTTGGTGTCTGATTAGTCACGAAACGGATATTTACACCGCGCTCCTGACACCGTAAGACTCACACGTCGGTAGCGTCGGTCTTTGTACTGTCGCTTTTCTTACATGCTTGAGGGTTAGCGCGTGTCATTACGCGCCTGCGGCACCGTCGTTGAGAAAAATCGAGACCGTGTCATTGTTCGTATCGAACAGGAACGATGTGCTAACTGCACGGGTTGCATTCGATTTAACTTGAATAAGGACATTCGTGCGATCGGGAATCAAGCTATTGGTGAACGCGTAACTGTTCGAACTTCGGCAACTCAACTCTCACTCGCTTCATTACTCGTGTTCGGTGTGCCGGTCACGTCACTGGCGTTCGCGATGTTGGTTTGGGAGTCGCTTTGGATCACAGTGGTCGCACTGTCTCTGAGTATTTACGTGGTATACATTTGCATGCGCGTTGCACGTTTGCGCAAATTCTTCAAGGTGTACGCAGAGTCTATTTGACAGTTGGGACGGCAATCGATTAAGCGGATTCGATTGCGACATCTCGCCGTTTGCGGACACCTAATTTGGTGAACCAAAAGAACACTGGTGCGGTGAGTACGAAAAACGCGGCAAGCATCAGTATCACTTCAAAGGACCAAACGTCGGCAACTAATGCAATCATGCTCGTCCCGATGGTTGTAGAAAGGTTTGCGATAGACATGTAGATTGCGAACTGCGATGCAGCGATTTTCGGCGTCACTAATTCCATGCACGAGGAGATGATCAAGACAGCGTACAGATGTTGCGAAAGCCAAAAACCAAGCATGAATATGTGCCATCCCCAACCTTGCTGAAGATACGGAACCGACACGAACGTAACGACTCCAACCGCCGTAATCACGCACAGAACGATGATGCAATTGCGTTGTCCGTAGTAATCGAAAACGGGGCTCAGCAGCAATCCAGTGCCCGCGGTGATTAAGCCGATCGTACCAAACCAAGCGTTATATGCACCGTCGTCCCAGCCTAAGTCGATAACAGAAAACGTCGGGAGATAGGCGCCCAAAAGTCCACCTGCAACGCTATCGCAGAAAAATGCGACGATGAAGAAAAGGCTGATAGGTGCGGCCAATTTCTTAAGTATGTCTAGGAGCATTGGAAAAAAAGCATCAACTTTCAATGCCAAGATTTCCGGAGCTATCTGTCCTTCTGATGACCACGGAAAACGTTTTTCGACGCTACGTTCTTTCAGCATTACTGGTAGAAGTAGCAACAAAAACACTGTAATTGACGCTACGATGCAAGCGCCGCTGACTCCGACAGCTCCAAGCAAGAACCCGCCGCCAACCATCCCAGCGAATCTACCGATACTCTGACTTCCGAACATGAGCGCAGTTGCTTTCGATCGTTCACCTTCTTTTAGAACGCCGATTGCTAGTCCATCAACGGCGACATCCTGAGTCGATGCAAACACGTTAAGAACGAATCCGCATCCGGCCAACACGAACAGGTTTGGTTCACCGACGCCTGCAACGACCGCACTCATTGCAAACGTGATCATGAGACCGAGCTGCGCAATCACCACCCACGGACGGCGATGACCATAGATGAGAAACGACACGCGATCCATCAACGGTCCTGCCAGGAACTTAAATGCCCACGGAAGCCCGATGATGGCAAGAAACGTCGCTATTTCCGATTTGGTAAACCCAATTTCCGCTAGGTGCGTCGGAAACGCTACACCGAATAAACCGAGTGGGAGACCTTGTGAGAAATACATGAATCCGATGACGGTAAACCGAAGATAGACGTTGCCAGCTAGGCTCAAATCGGAAGGTGTACGTTCAGCTACTTCTGCCATAGATTCATCTGATTAGACGGTATGTTTTGACCTGTGCTCCAAAGTAAGGTTTACTAGAAACCTTAC
>JAPOVY010000149.1 GCA_026707905.1 Gammaproteobacteria bacterium
CCTCTAATTTCGAACATACCACCACGAATTCAGATCCGTCTTCCTTTGAGTAGTCACGAACCTGATCCGCTAACTCGCCACTGTGTAGTGATTCTTCGTCCACGTTAGCTACGTACATGACAGGTTTGGCCGTGAGAAATCGGTAATCACGGATTACCTCTTCCTCATGCAGAGCAAGATGCATCGCTCGGACAGGTTTGTTCTGGTCAAGCGCACCGACAATCTTCTCGAGTACCACAAGTCGCGCTTTGTCCTCTTTCGATCCCGCTCTCGCGACTTTGCGGACTTGTGATTCCCCACGTGATGCAGTCTCTAAGTCCGCGAGGACCAACTCCGTGTTAATCGTTTCAATATCCGCGACGGGAGAAACGGTACCAGCTACATGTGCAATGTTTGGATTCTCGAAGCACCGTACTACGTGGGCGATCGCATCTGCTTCGCGAATGTGACTCAAGAATCGATTACCGAGACCTTCACCGTGAGACGCACCTTCGACGAGGCCAGCAATGTCGACGAACGACATGGTGCTCGGAACCAGCTTCTTCATCTGTGCGATTTCAGCCAATCGCGATATTCGACTATCCGGCACGGGCACCACGCCGAGATTCGGTTCCACCGTACAAAACGGATAGTTCTCGGCGCTCACCGCTGACCTAGTCAGCGCGTTGAATAGCGTCGATTTACCGACATTCGGCAATCCGACGATTCCGCATCTAAAACCCAAGTCTAAACCTCGTCGTTCGGCACGGAATTGAGCTTGGTCATGGCTTTTTGCCAGTCGCCTGTGAATAGCCACACCAAGAGCTCATCGTCTAAATAGCTGCTTTCTAACGCGTGTTGCCGATCCAACTCCGACATCTTGACTTGTGTTAGAAACGGCACCAAATCCCTCGAAGAACCCGGATGACCGACGCCAATGCGTAGTCGACCGAAGTCTCGGTCGCCGCTTAAGTGGGAAATCAGACTACGGAGTCCATTGTGCCCACCTGGACCGCCTCCGAATTTCAATCGCGTCTGTCCGACATCAAAAGCAACGTCATCGAAAGCCACCAGCATTTCATCAGCGTCAATTCGGAAATATCGTAAGAACGGACCGATTGCTTCGCCGCTCTGATTCATGTAAGTAGTGGGGATAAGCAATCGAACGTCGTGACCCAAGAGCAAGCCGCGACCGACTTCTGCGCGCTTGGTACGATCGTGTTTTAAGGTGATATCGAAACGCAACGCGAGTGCACGAAGCCAGTTCGCGCCGATATTGTGTCGCGTTAGCTGATAGGCTGCACCTGGGTTACCTAGACCAACCAACAACCGAATTGGGGTGGTCAAAGTGGTGGTTATTCTTCGGTGGCTTCGTCTGAAGCCGGTGTTTCCTCTTCTCCCTCGGCAGCAACTTCAACACCTTCCTCATCGAGCTCGAGCTCGTCTTCAACGACCTCTTCTTCTTCCTCGATCTGAACACGGACGATCGATACAGTAACTACTGCTAAATCGCGGTCAGAATCATCTCCCGTACCGAGAGAAGGTATCGATACACCGGCAGGCAGTGCCAAACCCGATAGATGAACAGCGCCACCGACGTCGATGTCCTCCATATCCACAACGATTGCTTCTGGCAAATCTTTCGGCAGGCAGCTTATATCGACTTCAACGAGATTACGAGTGATCGTGCCACCACTCATGCGAACACCAACACAGTTCTCCTCGTTAATGAAGCGTATTGGTACAGAAACCTGAATCTCCCTATCTTCTCGAATGCGCATGAAGTCGATATGGGTGATGTTCTCCGTGGCGGGATGTCGCTGCATATCACGGACCACAACTTGCTCCGCGGTGCCGTCGAGCTTCAATTCGATGATCTGCGAAAGGAAGTTCTCATTCTGCATTGCTTTCAGCAACACGCGCGTCGGTAACACAATATTCACGGTCTCTTGGTCCGCACCATATACAACGCCAGGTATTGAATCATCGACGCGACGTAGCCGACCAACAGCACCTGAGCCCACTAATTCGCGTGTGGACACTTCCAAAGTCAATTGCGTAGCCAATTCAATTCTCCTGAACCAAAGGAGCGCTAGAGTGCGCTAGGTTCGTGTTGAGTCGATAGACAGATCAGACAAATAAGGCGCTGACAGATTCGCGTTCACAAACACGGCGGATGGTCTCCGCAAGCGTAGCAGCCATGCTGAGCTGGTGTATTTTCTCACATTCCTGTGCATCAGGTCGAAGTGGAATCGTATCGGTGACAACCAAACTATCCAATTCCGACGCGTCGATGCGCTCAATTGCTGGTCCTGAAAGCACTGGATGCGTGATATAGGACACGACTTTGGTCGCCCCTCTCTCCTTTAGCGCTATCGCGGCATTGCACAACGTTCCGGCTGTATCGACGATGTCGTCCACAATGATGCAGACGCGGCCTTCGATATCACCGATGACGTTTATTACTTCGGACTCGTTTGCCTGTTCACGTCGTTTGTCGATGATTGCTATCTCAGCGTTGCCAACACGTTTCGCTACGGCTCGCGCTCGTAAGACTCCGCCGATGTCCGGGCTGACAACCACCATTTGATCCCCATAGTTCTGTTCGATCACGTGCGGAATCAACACCGATGAACCGTAAACGTTGTCCACTGGAACATCGTAAAAACCTTGAACCTGATCCGCGTGTAAATCCACGGTGATCAGGCGATCGATACCCGCCAGACAAAGCATTTCTGCAACCACTTTTGCACTGATAGGAACTCTCGCCATGGGCGCTCTTCGGTCCTGTCGCGAATATCCCAAATACGGTATCACCGCGGTAATACGTTGAGCGGAAGCACGTTTTAACGCATCGACCATGATCATGAATTCCATGAGGTAGTCGTTCGTTGGCGCGCACGTCGACTGGATTAGGAAAATCTCGAGTCCGCGCACGTTATCCGTAATAGTGACACTCACTTCGCCGTCACTGAAACGATTTATGTCCGCGCAACCTGTGTGAAAGTTGCCTTCCGATGCAATTCGTGAGGCAAGTTGAGGCACCGATGTGCCGCTGAACAGTCTTACTGCCGAGTTATTCATAAGACGAGTTTCGATGCGGTAGGTGGCTGGGGTGGCAGGGATCGAACCTGCGCATGGTGGGATCAAAACCCACTGCCTTACCGCTTGGCTACACCCCAAAAGCAGAGAAGGCGCGAATTTTAAATTTGCGTTTGGTCGAATGTAGGACTTTCTAGCTAACTAGTCAACTAACTTTCGTTCAGACGCCATCGATCACAAAGTACGAGTACCTCCCCCACATCGCTAACCAGTCGCATCCTCTTACAGACCGGTTCGTCATCTATCAGTTGACTTTCCTCTACCACTACCTGAATGCCCTCTAGAGACCATGAATCGAGCACCTTTGGCTGGTTTGGACCTAATGGCAGTAATCTGAACCACAAGCCAAGATCCGCACCCAATTGCCACACACCGGGCGGCACCTCTCCCGGGCGATCGGACCGTCGTAACTCGACTATTTGTCCACGTCGATCTTCAATCGTGTGGTATTCGTCCCCTAGTACGATCTTTGTACGGTTCAATCCCATCGGTCCCCAAACCTGTATCTGAGTACTGGACCCGTCATACGCTACGTGGAAATCGAGGCGTAAAATTGAGTTTTCGGCTTCAATCCGCATTCGACCAACAAGGTCAAATTGACTGCCGACAGGGGGAACGTCGGGACCGATGAGCGCGGAACAACCTACTAAAAACGCGCTCAAAACCAAGCACGCATAGCGAATCGTTCTGACGACACACATCTGAAACTCGCGAAGAAATCCGTTTAGTCTGAGCATGTCGGCAATTTCGCCTAAGCTAGTTCCATATCGCACCATATGCCCATCCTAATTGTCGGTTTGAATCATGAAACGACCCCGTTGGACATGCGTGGTCGCCTAACGATTTCGAACGACGACCTTCAAAGTGCGCTTCATGACGTACAAAAGTACGTCCCCGATCTTGCCGAAGCGGCGATCCTATCGACGTGTAATCGCGTCGAAGTCCACGGATTTTCGCATTCGGGAGTCGCAGAAACAATCCTAAACTGGCTTGCGGAATACAAGGATGTACCGTTATCCGAATTCCGTGGATCGACGTATCAACACGAAGCGAGAGCAGCTGCCACACACGCAATGCGTGTCGCCGCCGGACTCGATTCCCAAATCCTCGGGGAACCTCAAATTCAAGGTCAGTTCAAGGTGGCTTATCGCAATGCCCGTGAATGTGAGACCTTGGGCAGTGAACTAAATTTGCTTGAGGACTTTGCACTTCAGACGGCGAAGCGAATCCGAACTGAAACACAAATCGGTTCGGAACCCGTCAGTGTAGCGTACGCAACGATCACGATGGCGAAACAGATTTTCGCTCATTTCAATGAAGCACAAATCTTGCTCATTGGCGCAGGATCCAACATCCGTCTGATCGCAGAATACTTAAGAAATGAAGGCGCAACTCACTTCACGATCGCGAATCGGACGCGTGCAAACGCCGAACACTTAGCAGACTCAATAAGCGCGTCCGTTATTGAAATGAGTGAACTATCGAACGAACTCAGTAAGTACGACATTATCGTGAGTTCCACGGGCAGCGCTGAACCTGTGGTAACGACCGCTATGTTGGAGCAAGCCACGAAGATGCGTCGTCATCGAGCGATGTTTGTTGCAGATCTCGGCGTACCGCGCGATGTCGAAGCGGCGTCAGGCAACCTAGACGATGTGTACCTCTACACAGTCGACGATTTATCAAAAATCATTACTCAAAATCTGGCTAAACGACAAGAACTCATGTCTGTCGCCAATCGTATGGTTGCCGAGGGGGTAACGTGCTATATTCAAAAACGCCGGATTCAACTCGAGTCGACGCTCCTTGCGAATTACCGCACACAAGTGGACACGATCCGTCAGATGGTTCTGGATTCAGCAACTAAAAAACTCGACGCCGGTGAACCTCCTGTCGAAGTTTTGACTAAGCTTGCGCACGATCTGTCGAATCAGCTCGCACATAAACCGACCATTTCTATCCGTCAGGCTTCGGCGACAGGCAACGAAGCCTTTCTAAACTTGCTGAAAGACATCTACGAACTCGAAAACTAAGTACCTCACAATGAGCCTATCTGATAGTCTCACCGACAAGCTCTCACAGATTCGCGACCGCCACGAGGAACTTGGTCGCTTACTCTCCGAACCGGAGATCGTGTCCGATCGAGCGCAATTTCCAAAACTGTCTCGCGAATATAGCGAGCTAGAGCCGATCGTTACCGCATACGAGAAATACGAAGCGCAACTCGAAGATCTCGCGCAAGCAAATGAGCTAGCGGAAGAGGAAGACGAAGACTTGCGTGAGCTGGCGTCAGAAACGATTAAAGAGCTGACACCCACGATCGATGCGCAAGTCGAGGTGCTACAACGTCTTCTGCTACCGAAAGATCCAAACGACGACGCAAACGTCTTTCTTGAGATTCGCGCGGGAACGGGTGGCGACGAGGCGGGATTGTTCTCGGCCGACTTGTACAACATGTATCTTGCGTATGCCAACGCTAACGGATGGACCGCCGAGACTATCAATGCAAGTCCTACCGGGATCGGCGGTTACAAGCAGGTGATCGTCCGGTTAGACGGGCGCGATGTATACAGCAAGCTCAAGTTCGAATCTGGCGCTCATCGTGTCCAACGGGTGCCGAAGACTGAATCACAGGGCCGTATTCACACCTCTGCGTGTACAGTCGCGGTGATGCCAGAGAGCTCGGACGATGTAGAGATCGAAGTCGATAAGTCTGATCTTCGAATCGATACGTTTCGGGCTTCAGGAGCGGGTGGGCAGCACGTGAACAAAACGGATTCCGCGGTTCGTATTACGCACCTTCCGAGCGGCGTCGTTGCAGAATGCCAGCAGGAACGGTCTCAGATCCAGAATCGCGAGAAGGCGATGAATCTTTTGATCGCGAAATTGAGAGATGCCGAACTTACTGAAAGACGTCAACAGGAAGCATCCGAGCGCAAGGCACAAGTCGGTTCAGGCGACCGTTCGGAGCGCATTCGTACGTACAACTATCCGCAAGGTCGGATTACCGACCATCGCATCAACCTTACGCTCTATAAGCTAGATGAAGTGCTCTCTGGCGAACTGGACCAGATCATCGAACCTCTGACGTTGGATTTTGAGGCAGAGCAACTTCGCGAGTTGAAATCGTCAAACGGTGATCCTGCGACCAACTAATGTTGGAACCAACTACAGCGACTATGGGTCCATGGTTCGCATTTGTACGAGAACGTCTCAACGATGCCGACGCTCAAGCTCTATGTGAAGCGGCGTTTTCTGTCAAATACAGTGCGTTAATTTCCGGTACGGATTTAGCCGTCGATGAATCTCAAATCGAAGTCCTTCGTGATTTCATTCGACGACGTGCCCATGGAGAACCGGTCGCATACATCCTCGGCACGAGAGGGTTCTGGCGTCGCGAGTTCTATGTTTCATCGGACACGTTGATTCCACGACCAGAAACTGAAACACTCATAGAAACTGTAATGCCGTTTTTGTCGCACACATCACGCGTATTGGACTTAGGTACGGGTTGCGGCGTATTGGGCTTAACGCTTGCGAGTGAAACGGGCGCACATGTCTTGATGACCGACGTATCTTGTGACACGCTACGCGTCGCAAGGCGAAACGCTGCAAACCTGAAGATCGACGTGCGGCTGCGGCGATCCAACTGGTACGACGCTATCGAAGGTACTTTTGATTGCATCGTATCGAATCCGCCCTATGTCGCCTCCCGAGACAAACACATGCAGAACGGCGATCTGTTGTTTGAGCCCGTCGTTGCATTAGATGGCGGAATCGACGGTCTCAATGCTTTGCGACATGTTGTCGGAGAAGCCCCCGCGTATCTCTATACTGGTGGTCGACTAGCGGTCGAGCATGGGTTTAACCAAGCCGACGCTGTGCACGCGCTATTCCAATCCGCGGGATTTCATGACATCGAGCTGGTCCACGACTTAAGTCATCACCCACGTGTAACCCACGGGGTACTGCAATGACTGATGAAGAGCTGCTCCGTTACAGTCGTCAGATCATGTTGCCTGACGTCGATATTGAAGGTCAAGAAAAGATCTGCGCGGGGCATGTTGCCATCATCGGTCTTGGCGGCTTAGGCGCTCCGGCTGCAATATACCTAGCCAGTTCGGGTGTCGGCGACCTCACACTCGTCGACGACGACAGTGTCGAGATTTCGAATCTTCAACGACAGATCATCCATACTGAAGACTCGCTCAACGCACCGAAGGTACGTTCCGCTGAAGCAGCCATTGAAAAACTCAATAGAAGCACCAGAGTCGAAACGATTGATCGACGCTTGGATGAAGATGAGCTAGTCGATTTGACCTCTCGTGTCGACGTGATACTGGACGCTACCGATAACTTCTCGACCCGTTATATGCTAAATCGGGCTTGTCTACAGACCAAAACACCACTCGTTTCGGGTGCGGCGATTCGCATGGAAGGTCAAATCAGCGTATTCGATGCTCGTCGTGAAGATTCGCCTTGTTATCAGTGCCTATATAGGGATGGAATGGACGAAGCGCTGAACTGCGCGGAAAACGGAGTGCTTGCGCCAATGGTGGGCATCATCGGAACCATGCAAGCCATGGAAACATTAAAGCTCCTAGGTGAGTTTGGGGAACCTCTGATCGGAAAGGTAATCTACTTCGACGCAAGAACCATGCAGATTCGATCTTTCAAGCTGAATAAGGATCCGAATTGCGTCGCGTGCAGTTCAGCAACTTCGTAGTTCAGCTCTTTGACTGAATTATTTTTCGCGTCATGTATAGGTCGCGAAAAGCGCTCTCGAACACTCCCCGTACCTCAAGCATGTCGACGTTGGGTGCGAGGTCTTTCAGTTGAGTCACCGTCATACCCGGTATCCCGCAGGGATCAATGTTGCCAAAGGGGTTTAAATCCATGTCGACGTTGAGACTTATCCCGTGATACGAACAGGATCGTCGGATGCGCAAACCTAGCGAACCGATCTTTCGACCTGCTACGTAGATCCCAGGATGTCCTGACAAACGGGTGGCTTCAACGCCGAACTCCCCGACTGTATCGATCATGGCTTGCTCGAGCATGCACACAAAGTCATGCACGGAAATCCGGGCGCGCTTTAGGTCAACCAGCGCATATCCAACGATCTGTCCTGGACCATGGTACGTAATCTGACCGCCTCGATCTGTGTGAACAACGGGTACGTCGGTCTCGAAGAAAAGATGCTCACGTCTTCCTGCTTGACCAAGCGTGAATACGGGCGGGTGTTCGGTCAGCCAGAGCTCGTCATCGGTAGATTCATCACGCGCAGTCGTGAACGCCCGCATTCGTTCCCAAGTCGGTAGGTAGTCTGTTTCGCCTAAATCTCTAACTCTCAGCATCGCTTGACGGCTGCGATTCCGTTCGCCCTTGACTATCTTCGAACATGAGCAACACACTGTCCCACATCCTGCCGAAAATGCCTTTTTCCTCGACTCTCGCCAAGGCTACCAACGGTACACGTGCAAGCTCCTCCTCGGCTGCGACCAAGCGTAGTTCGCCCAGTTTCGCACCTATTTCCACAGGTGCTTCGATCAAATCTGGTAGTACCACTTCACGGGTAATTCCGTCGAATAAACGCTGAAACATCGTTTTCTTTACCGTCTCACCGATACCGATCGGTATCTGCTCGGTTGTACCGAACCAGACGCGAGCATCTGTCACGTGTTCGCCTTCGGAGACTATAACTTCAGTTCGGTAGTTTCTGAACCCGTAACTAAGCAACTTTCGCGTCTCGCGGTTTCGTGCTGCCGTGCTCTCCGCGCCCATCACAACGCTGATCAACCGCATATCGTCCCGCTTGGCCGACACCGCAAGACAGTATCCAGCTTCCTCGGTGAAGCCAGTCTTTATTCCGTCAACACTAGGGTCCAACGTTAACAAGCGATTGCGATTTGGTTGCTTGATGTTGTTGTACTCAAACTCTCGTTCAGCGTAAATCTTGTAGTGTTCCGGGTAGTCGCGAATCAATGCATCTGATAGCAGTGCAACATCCCGTGCCGACATGTAGTGATCTGGATCGGGAAGCCCAGCGGAATTCATGAAATAGGAGTCTTCAAGTCCAAGTGCGTCGGCTGTTCGGTTCATCATCACGGCGAACTGCTCCTCCGAACCTGCAACGTGCTCAGCTACGGCCACGCTCGCGTCATTGCCGGATTGGATGATGACGCCACGCAACAGATCTGAAAACTTAACGATGGAGTTTGGATCAATAAACATGCGGGAGCCTTCAGCGCGCCACGCTTGCTCACTCACGACGACGTCATCGTCCATCGCGACCGAGCCAGCGGCAATTTCCGCAGCTGCAATGTAACTCGTCATGATTTTTGTCAGGCTGGCCGGCGGTAGTTTCTCCCGACTGTTGTGCTCAAGCAAGATCGTGTGCGTCTCGGCGTCCATTAACACATAGCCGCTGGCAGCAATCGAAGGCGGCGGCGGTAGGATCATCTGGCCAAGAACGCCCTGCCCAACTAACACGATCATCATCAGCGCGGGGAGACGCATTACTTTCACACTCTACTCCGTAATCAAGGAAGAACCAATCTGTAAATTCGTTGACAACCAGCTAGCCACATGGTTCGCATCGTAGACCGAGGCAAATTCACCTATCTTCACTCGATAACGATTTTCGTACTGGTGCGGAATGATGGTCGTGCTCAGGTGCCCTAGGTTGAGTTCAACTAATCGGCTAACCACTGACATCGCTGCATCTCTGCCGTAAACATAGTTTGTTTCAAGAACAAATCGGTCACTCGGTTCTGTGACAAGTTCAATACGCACCGGTCTTGAGAGAACATCGCCGAAACCGAGTCGAAGTGCCGTGGCACGCGAGATGTCCAATAGCTCGTCAGACCGAAAGGGACCCCGATCCGTCACGCGCACGATCGTTGTTTCACCATTAGCTAGATTTGTTACGCGCAGAAATGACGGTATAGGCAAGTACCGGTGAGCTGCAGTAAGCGCATCGTTATCAAACCTCACGCCACTCAAAGCAATGCGTTCATCGAACCTTTCATCGCGCCAAGATGCATACCCCTCGGCGATGTATTCATCGACCTGTCGCCATGTGCTATACGACTGTTCGCCGACCAGATAACGGCCGTTGCCACGTAGGTTCAAATTGCCCCATTGCACAACGGGTTCTGGATACCAAATTGGTTCAGCCGTTGGTGGCGGCGCTTTCACTGGCACCACTTCGATGACAGCTACTGGCGGTTCGAGCGCCCCACATCCCACTATGACGCAGCACGCTATCACCACGAGTAGCGATCTTTTCATAGCCTTGCCGCGATTCCATCAGCGACTTCAACGACCGCCTTTGCGTAAAGACGGCTGATGTTGTAGCGCGTGATTACGTAAAAATTATGGTAGCCAAGGTAATAGTTCGTGGCGTCCTCCGTTTCAAATCGGAATATGGACGCGTATGCGTGATCACGATTGTCTTGCGTCTCAATCCCCAACGCTTTCCATTCGGCAATTGTTTTCGTCGGCGTCAAGGAGGAATTTGCGAGTTCGTCGACTGAGTGGGCGGTTGCGCCCACAGCCACTTGTGCAATCACCGGCTCACCGCGATCCCAGCCATGATCCTTGAAATACGCTGAGATGCTACCAATCGCATCCACGACATTACGCCAAATATCGCGTGCACCGTCGCCGTCGTAGTCAATCGCGAAATTTCGGTAGCTCGACGGTATGAACTGGCCATACCCCATCGCACCGGCGTACGAACCAACTAAATCACCGATCGAGACGCTAGTGCCTAGCGTACCTCCCGCCGCCTCTCGATGGCACGCACTGTCCGCTTCGAACGGTTCGACCTTCTCTTCACAACTCAGGATGAGAAACTCTTCGAGTTGACCGCGAAAGAACTCCGCACGTGGCGGGTAATCGAATCCGAGCGTCGCGAGAGCGTCGAGAACGCGGTAACTACCCATATTTCGACCGTAGTTCGTTTCGACACCGATGATCGCTACGATGATTTCGATGGGTACCCCAAATTCTTCCTCTGCGCTCTTTAACGTCACCCAGTTGTCACGTGCGAACTGAACACCGTCTTCAATTCGCTTAGGTGTAACGAAAATCGCGCGGTATGAGATCCAAGGTTTCTTTTCCGCGGGTCGAGTGATCGCATCAATGATGCCCTGTTGGTAGACCGCTTGATCCAACACTGCCTGCACCGTCGACGCTTCAAACCCATGCTCGTTCACCATGGTCGCGACGAATTCGTCAACCTCAGCGCGATTCGAATATTCCCCCGCGGCAACTCCGAACGCAAACCCTATCAGCGCGCTACACGCAACCTTTTTGTAATTCATGCGAAAGCGATCCTTGCTTCTAAATCCTTCCGGATCGGACGTTCTATCGTCCTCGTAACGCAGTTACTACCCCGAATCCAGCCAAGATGGTGATGATTGAAGTACCACCGTAGCTAACTAATGGTAAAGGTGCGCCAACGACAGGTAGCAAACCCGACACCATCATGACGTTCGTAAGCATGTAACCAAAGAACATCATTAAGAATCCGGCACTCGCCAAACGGCCGAACCGCGTGGGGCAATTTCGACTCATCGTCATGCCGCGCGCAAATATGAAGAAGAACAACGTCAACAGGGTCGCCGTACCGACGAAACCAAGTTCTTCGCCAACAACAGCCAACATGAAATCGGTGTGGCCTTCTGGAAGGAAACTGAGCTGACTCTGGGTACCTTCCCCTAATCCCTTGCCAAGGGCACCCCCCGAGCCGAGTGCAATTTTCGATTGGATGATGTTCCATCCTGCTCCTAGTGGATTTCGATCAGGATCGAGAAAAGTGGTGACACGCTGGATTTGGTACTCGGTAAGTAGCACGCGCCAAGCGACGACGAATCCGATAGCGCCTAGAACGGTTGCAGCGATGATCCAGCGCCATTGCAGCCCCGCGAGAAACACGACACATAGACACGCTGTGGTCACCAACACCGTGGTACCAAAGTCAGGCTGAGCAAAGACGCATCCAACCGGAATACCGATGATGATCAAACAGACCAACAGGTCTGTGAGTCTAAGGGGAGTTGGCTTGTCGTGTAAATACCAAGCCAACGACAGCGGCAGTGCTACCTTCAAGATTTCTGAAGGCTGGAAGCGCGGCAACAATGGCCAATCGATCCAGCGCGTCGCGCCTTTGGCTTCGTCACCGAAATACAGCACGCATATCAATAGACCTACCGAACCGAGGTATACGAAAGGCGTTAAACCAACGTATGTGTGTTCAGGGATTTGCGCCATTACAAACAAGGCAGCAACACCTAGGAAGATCAAGAAAACATGTCGAAATAGCATGTTCGGCGCGTGGCCCAGTGTGCCACTCATCACGGTCAAACCCAAAGCCAGTACCAGCACGATGCCAAGCACTAGCCAAGGATCGACGTGCGCGTTGTACAGCCACGAGAGTAACCGAGGATTGCGAACGCCCGCTTGAGGTAACTCAGTCATTCTGTGCTACAACCGATGCGCTCTGGAGTTTCGCGTCGATCACCGCTCGCGCCAACGGTGCCGCCTCCCTACTACCACCGCCGCCATTCTCAACAACGACGGCAATCGCTATTTCTGGATCTTTAAATGGCGCGAACGCGATAAATAGTGCGTGGTTTCGCTCGTATTCGTCACGGTCCTCGTCGTCTAACTCCTCACCTTCTCTTGACGCCTCAATAACTTGCGCGGTACCAGATTTGCCGGCCATCGTATACGGTATATTGATGCCGATATATGCCCAGGCCGTACCATTCTGATCGAGACCTTTGTTCCCGCGATGCACGACCGCACTCATGGCAAGAGCCATGCGTTCCCAATGTTGTGCCATTGAGACGGGTTCAAGCACCGCACCTCGGGGTTCAGGTTCGTCAACGATTTCAACCAAGTGCTGATCTGAACGCTTGAGCATACGCGGTTGCACCCAAGCGCCTCGATTCGCTAGAACCGTTGCCATGGTAGCTAATTGCAACGGCGTCACGTTGATGTACCCTTGTCCGATTCCTAGGATGACGGAGTCTCCTGGATACCACGGCTCGTTGTAAGTCGTCTTCTTCCACTCTCGCGTCGGTAACACCCCCGTACCTGCTTCGTGGATGTCGTACACAGCGCGACGACCGAGGCCGAATCGGTGTGAAAGGAAACCCGCGAAGGCGTCAATGTCCATCCTACTACCGAGGTTATAGAAGTAGACATTGGACGAGCGATAGATCGCGCGGTGCATATCTACACGACCGTGACCACCCGCGGAAGTGCTCGTTCGATTCCAGCTTCGATACACCTGTTCAGATCCCGGAAGCGTGAAATTGCCTTCGTCAACGATCACTTCCTCCCAGTCCGTCATTTTTTCGCTTAGTGCCATCAAACCGACAACAGGTTTCAACGTTGACCCGGGTGCGTAGGTGCCTTGTACAGCACGATTGAAAATAGGCTTGTCACGATGAGCGTAAATTTGCTGCACTTCTTCCGAATTCGTTCCGGACAGCATCTGGTTCGGGTCATACGTCGGTTTACTTACCATCGCTAGGATTCCGCCCGTTTGCGGGTCAATGGCAACGATGGCTCCTCGACGATCGCCCAACGCTGCGTCCGCAGCCAACTGCACCTTACTGTCGATGAAGAGCGTCAACGAAGCGCCGCGCTTCGGTGGCGTAAGGTCTTCTGGTTGTTCGCGAGTCGGTCGACCACTCGCATCGACTTCTACCGATCGTGAACCAACCGAACCATGTAGTGAACTCTCATAGAATCGTTCAACACCCGTACCTCCGATAAATTGGGTTCCTCGATAGTTAACTCGATCAATCGCATCGAGATCCTCCTTCGCGATACGACGGACCGTTCCAATAGCATGAACGAATTTCTCGCCATACGTGTAGCGTCTTATCGTCTCGTAAGTTACAACCGCACCATCAAGTTCGTGTCGATTCACCGCCAGTTGCGCTTGTTCGCTATCGGTGAGATCTCGCTTTAGGATAATCGGATCGTGCTTTGGTCGGTCGCGGATTCGCTCTTTGTACGCTTGTAACTCACCCGGCGCAAGTTCGATCAATCCGCTAAGTTTCTCGAAAAGCACATCTACATCATCGATTCGTTCCGGTACAAGCGCTAGCGAGAGAATCTGCCGATTGTCTGCAAGGATTTCGCCGTTCGTGTCGAAAATCAGTCCGCGAGGCGGCGCAATCGACTGAATCTGGATGCGATTGTTAAGTGACTGAGTCTGGTAGGCCTCGTGGTTGAAGATTTGAAGATAGACCAACCGACCTAGCACGACTAGCAACATTAAGAAACCGAGGACAACCAGTATGAGGACGCGGTCACCGAAGGAACGTAGTTCGCTACGCTCGCCGTTCGAACGTCCTCCGATCGATTCACTCATGAGCGATGGTAAGCCTGACCCAAATTGATCGTGTGTGCTCGATAGAGCTGCTCACAAACCAAAATGCGCGTCAGTTGATGCGGAAGAGTTAGCGGCGAAAGGGACCACACCAAATCGGCACTCTCAAGGTCCTCGCCCGTAAACCCGACGTCGTCACCGATTAGCAAACACACATCTTGCCCTCGACGCTCCCAGGACACGCACTGTCGTGCAAGGGATTCACTGGTGAATGACTGACCGGATTTATCTAGATAAACGCGGATGGCTCGATTCCCGCACGTGGCGTACATTCGCTGCGTCCGGGTTCTAACGGGTTTCCCCGCAACGCGTTCTATACTGAGATTAGGTATACGTTTGCTATATTCACGGACACCGTCATCTACCCACGAGGGTGCATTGCCGAACACGAGCAATCGATATTTCAAATCGCCTCTTGTTGCTTGACACCGATACCCCAGAGTCGCTCCAGATCGTAGAATTCACGAGCATCGCGCTGCATCACGTGAACAACGATATCGCCGAGATCGATCAACACCCACTCAGCGGCTTTCTGCCCCTCGATCCCGAGTACACGTGTGCCACGGTGCTTCGCGTTTAAGACAACGGCATCTACGATCGCATTGACGTGACGGCGCGACGTACCTGTAGAAATAACCATGTAATCAGTAAAAGTCGACTGCGTTCGGACATCGAGTGTACTGACATCCTGAGCCTTTAAATCGTTAAGTGTTTCAATAACTTTCGAGGTAGGGTAATTCGCGGTCCTCAAATACGACTTCACGCTTGGTATAGGTGCCTCTCGATTATATAGGTGAGAACGCCCGGATGAAGCCAACGATCCACCGGTTCCCGCCGCGAGATTTTGGCTCTAATCGTCGTAGCGGAAATGTCTAAAACAGGGTCCCTAGAGATGTATATTTGACCTGCCCTACTTGCTATTTCGAGTGGATTCTCGACCAACTCAAAATCTCTCAAGAGACGCTCTAAACAAGCATCCGTACGCTTATGAATGAAAACACTCGCCTTCTGCCGAATTGTCTCGTAGCGTATCCAACTTTCCATGTTCGCTGCGGCGTCATCTCCGAGCACCCAAATAACCGGCTTCGTACACTCGCCTCCGAGCTTTTCAATAGTCTCGATCGTACGGGTGGAGCAACGGTCATACATCTCGGTGTTATCAGGAACTAGCTGCGCTTCATCCGCACACGCTATTTGAAGCATGCGCCAACGGTGTTTGATCGATTCGGGTGAGGATTTTCGCAAGCGCGGGTTACCCGCGAGCATCATGCGAACAGGTACGTTGCTAAGCAACTTGGACACAACCTTCGCCGCTTCGATGTGACCAAGATGGATTGGATCAAAAGTACCGCCAAAAACGACGGGAACATCAACGATGGCGGATCGCACCGTCGCTATAGACGACGAATTTCTGTGTCGTTAGCCCTTCAAGACCGACGGGACCTCGTGCGTGTAGCTTGTCGGTCGAAATCCCGATCTCGGCACCTAAGCCGAACTCGAACCCATCCGCAAATTGGGTCGATGTGTTAACCATCACCGTCGCGGAGTCCACCCGATTTACGAATTGATTCGTTCTATCGATGTCGTTCGCCACGATCGTATCAGTATGTCCGGAACCGAACCGATCGATGTGTTCGATCGCTTCGTCTAGGTCATCCACGACCTTTATCGCGACAATCGCGTCTAGATACTCTTCTCGCCAATCCTCTTCCGTTGCAGACGCTACGGTTGGCGCGATACTCTGCGTTCGTTTGCAACCCCGAGTTTCGATCCCCAAATCCTCAAGCTGTCGAACTAAACGTGGCAGAATTTCAGTCGCGACTCTCGCGCTAATTAAGATAGTTTCGGCTGCATTGCAGACTGCATACTTTTCCGCCTTCGAATTTACCGCGATATCTATTGCTGTTTCGCCGTCTGCAGTATCGTCAATATATACATGACACACACCATCAAGATGTTTTAAAACAGGAATTGATGAATCATTCATAACACGCTCAATCAGACCTTTACCGCCTCGAGGTACGATTAGGTCGATATATTGATTTGCCGCTAGCATTTCTCCTACTGCGGCGCGGTCTGTCGTCCGTACCAGCTGAACAACCGATGACGGTAAGCCAGATTCCTCCAATCCTCTCGATATGCAATCTGCGATCGCACAATTGCTACGTATCGCTTCAGAGCCACCACGAAGCACACATGCATTACCAGACTTTATACCTAACGATCCCGCTTCCAAAGTGACGTTTGGTCTCGATTCGTAGATCATCCCGATGACACCTAAGGGAATACGCATACGCCCCACTCGAATACCGCTTGGCTGCTGAGTTAAACCAGTTACTTCTCCAATGGGGTCCGGTAGTGAAGCGACTGCTTCCGCAGCGTTGCACATGCGTTCGATATCTTTCTCGCCTAGTCGCAATCGATCTAGGAGCGGTTGGGACACACCGTTGTGTCTGGCCTGCGCTAGGTCTTCGACATTTGCACCTGCTATCGAAATACTCTCTTCGCGAACGATCCCGGCGATAGCCCGAATTGCAGAATTTCGCTGGGCAGTTGACGCCGTCGCCAGTATTCCGCTTGAAGCCTTCGCTTGTCGAGCAAGATCAAGCGCACTGATATTTGAAATCATGTGCGGGATTATAGAAATATCCACCCATTCGGTAGCGACTTTCGTCTATATTAAAAGATATATATCGATAGTTATTTTCTATATTTAGCAAGGAAAGACTCGATACTCATTTGGTTGTTTTATTGATAATTCAATCGCAGTAGCAAATTCGACCATTAGTGTGAAAAGATGTACTCATTCGTTACGCTCAGAATTGCACATGGGACACTATCGGCGAGACAATATTCGATCCCGATGGGCTTATTCGAGACGGATCATCCGTGAGCGTCATGTCGGTTAACGCGATCCTTAACAATGCCGCTCCCGCAAACGGTAGAGTGATCTATATGGAACACAAATGACAATTGTCTACGTACCCAATGAGAGCCAAAGCTTCTTTATTCGACCAATCTCTGTATTCTTCTATTCTCAAACTTGCCGATCAAAGCGATAGCTGAAAGAATCACAACGATGGATGTTGAGAGAGGGCATTTCGGCTCGAATCTGATCGTCAACTGGTATTGAAGTCCAATCGACCTTGATACGCTCTCGAAATTAGTGGTCCAAAGCGATCTTCGCGGTTGGATTCAAACATTGCTGCACCTAGGATTGTTCTTCGTTACGGCTACGCTAGCATACTTCGTCTACGTACAGATCCGCGCTTCGAATTGGTATTGGTCTGTACCACTGCCGTTCGTCGTCCTATTTCTCCATAGTACGATCGGACCATTCATGGGACTAATCGCGATTCACAAACTACAGCATCGTACGGTATTCAAAACACGGTGGTTGAACGATTATTTCGAGCGTCTATACGCGTTTATCAGTTAGTCTGACTATATCGCGTGTCAGGAGAGTCACGCGATTCACCATCGTGCAACATGCCACCGAGAGTACGATGGCGAAGTGCTCCTCCCTATCTGGTTTTCCCCTTGACGATGGCGGGTCTGGCTCGGTCTGCTGGCATGGAATCCTCTAACAACATGGAATCGCATCAAGCTGGTATGGCGTCATGCAAACGGTCATGTTTCAGGCGATTAGTATCAGCACGTGCTCCCAGAATCGAATAAGCGACTACGAATTCGGCATCGAAACTTCGCGAAAATACTGCTAATCGGTCACACGTTGTGTGCTTAAGTATTTTTCGCGACCGGTCATTGGTTTCTGATCGATGTTCTTACCTTTGGCACGTTCTACTGTGGTTGGCTTGGATTCTTATGTGGGTTACCGTAGCACTAAGGGTTGAATACTGACATCCCCGACTTTCGTGCAAATACACGAATGTTTACCTGTTCCTGGTCGCCTGCGTTCTACTACTGGAACATGCAGTACCACCTCGAGCACCACATGTATCCTGCTGTACCGTTTTTCAATCTCCCCAAACTTCGTCGCGCAATTGAACACGATCTACCCGCGGCCCAGCATGGGTTGCGCGCAACTTGGAAAGAAATGCTCGAGCTGCGTCGTAAGTTCCTAGAAGATCCCGGCTTCAAGTACATGCCAGTAATCCCCACGCACAGAAAACCAGTTAATGACAGGGCTGTCAAGACGTGATCTCATATCAACGATATCTCTAGATGTTCGCACAGACTTGAGAAAGTCTTGCAGTCTGAATGGATGAAGATTTACCTATCGGGCTCCCGCCATTGAGTGCCCTGATACGGTCATTTTGGCAGCTGCTACAGCAATTTATGTCGAATCATTTGCTTCTTTCTACAGACTACGAATAGGATCCGCTTTTCGTTTGACCTCAGCTCGACCGGTCTACGGTCTCCTGATTCATGAAATGATCTCCGCGCATGATTGGTGCGGAAACGGAGATTACATACGTATTGAAAACGATCAATAGACGTACGAACGCGTTCGTAATTAAGGCCGAGTGGCTTTGGACCCGGGCGGCGAGGCAGCCCGCTGATTACACCGAGACCAGAGGGACGCTCACCTTCGAGGAAGGCGACATCGAGCACACGGTGCCGGTGCGCGCAGACTCCGAAAACGAGGGCGACGAGACGATGTCGCTCGTGCTCTCTAACCCCATCGGGTCGTATCTCGCGGACGCTCAGGCGACAGGAACGATCAAGAATACCGCTCCTATCCCGCAGGCTTGGCTCGCACGGTTCGGTCGCACGGTTGCGGACCAAGTATTCGATGCGGTGCACGCACGGCACAACGCAGCGCACACACTGGGTGCGGCGGCGACGGTGGTCGGTCAGGCTCGACACGTCGACGACGTACCGGGAGACGCAGATGGGTTAAGAGGCGGTGCTCGGATGACGGTTGGCGGAGGAGAAAAGCTTTGGTCTCGCGTTCGGGTTCGACGTCGACGCGGCGCAGCGAGAGTTCGGTTCTAAAGACTCGAAAGAGTCGTTAAATACAAAGTGATAGAAGTAGTTCACTCACTACACTCCCCGACATCGACTAACTATATAAAGGAACAAGCACAGTGTCACCTTGAACACCACATGTATCCAGGCGTGCGTTCCTATTAAATTTGACAAAACTTCGCCACGTGATTGAACATGAACTACGTGAAGCACCTCATGGAATGCGTGCGATATGGCAAGAATTGCTGTTAGGGACTCGTGTTCACATTTGCGAAAAAGTAAAAATCCGCTAGGAGCACGTGTGTTAGCATTTATCGCTAATTTATAACTTATATACGAATAAACATAAAAAATAATTACACGTTGTCACACATTATTAGAACTATTCAGCTGGTTTTATGTCTGATATAGTAAATCGTTAACGCGATTTATCCAGTCTACGTCGGAGGAACTCGACATGAGACTAAAACCACTCACTTTTGGCTTTGTCATATTTGTTGGTATATTCGCCATGATGACAACGATCGACATTCAGGGGGCGACCTTGCTCACCGACGATCTCGTCTCACAACGAGAAAGTGCGATAGTCATGAGACCGCCTCACGATCGTTTGCTCGTCTCGGAAGATATCCACAACGCCAACGATCACATCGCAATACTGAACGCTGGTCCTATTGCTGATCCGCATTATGAGGCTGGCTTGATCGCAGAACTCGTCGAACACGAGAGTGTTGGAATCACCAACCAGGCACATGCCGCTGTAGCCTCATGCGTCGTTTTGATCCCAGCGTCGTTCAATTTGGATTACGAATATCTCGGTAGCCCTGACAATCCAGATGACTGTCATGCTGGATTCGTTGATGAGAATACAGGTGCTTGGGTAGGCGGATTCTATTGCGACGAAGATGCTGACGGTTACTACTGCCCTTTCGGTGAGTTGATTCAAGACACTACCGACTATCAGTACTACTGCCGCATCGAGAGCGACTGCTAATTCGGTTTTTATGGTCGAAGGAGCTGTGTGACGGCTCCTTCGACAACAAACCTACGCGAGGGAATCCCATCATGAAACTCATACGAAATCGATCACGCACGTACTGGCGATTAGTTGGTTGTGCGACTCTTTGCCTCTTGATCGGGACTTCAAGTTCGGCACGAGAAGCAAACGACCAACGCCACATGGAAGAAATCGTCGTAAAAGGCGAACGAATCGTGATAGATACTCGAATCGCCTTTGAGCGGCTGACTGACTCCAACGCTAAAGGTGCTCGTCTCTACAAGCACAGGAAGTACAAGGAAGCATTACCGTATCTGCTCCATGGAGCGCAAGTCGGATTCAAGATGTCACAAGCACGACTCGGGACAATCTATCTCTACGGACTAGGAGGCGTAGAGCGAAATGTCGAGAAGGGCATTGGTTGGTTGGGCGTAGCGAGCGAACCTCGTACATCGCCTGAGATTCGCAACATGTGGCGCAAGGTGGACGCTCAAATTCCCACAAACTACCGAGCACATGCGTCATCCCTTGTTGACAAGTATCGAGAAATGTACGGCGTCAATGCAACCGGAACTACCTGTGAGATGGTGCCTAACACCAAGTCGTTTGTGTCGCGGCTGGAATGCTCGCTATCTGACGAACTGTTTCGGTTTGCGTCTGCTGAAGAAAAACTCTCAATCGCGTGTTTCACCGAGCTTTTACCTAGTGCTTGTCCTATTCAAGGCTATGGGTTGGATGAATATGTCGATTTGGAAATTTACGAACCTATGTAAGGATCTTCACTCCTTTCGATTTCTCTATCAGCGTGCGTGAAGAAACGTTGATACATCGGTCCGATGCACGAGCACCAGCATTGGTGCTCGTGCGTTTTTATAGGTTTGCAAAAACACACAAGAAATTGCACAATGACACCTCAACATCGGCGGTCGGGTCGCGCAATGACCGTAGACCGAACAGACATGCTAACTGTTCGATTTGGCTAGGAATTTGTGTATCAGACGCTTCGAGAATTCGTCTAATCGGGTCGCCGACGGATCCATCGTTTCAGCAATGCGTTGTGGGGTATAGCCGATGAGCGCCTCTACTAAGCCCTACACCCCTCAGACGCGTGTCGAAGGTGAGCTACTATTGTTGGAACATGCAGTGCCACCTCGAGCACCACATGTATCCTGCTGTACCGTTTTTCAATCTCCCGAAACTTCGTCGAGCAATTGAACACGATCTACCCGCGGCCCTTCATGGGTTAAGCGCAACTTGGAAAGAAATGCTCGAACTACGTCGTAAGTTCCTAGCGGATTCCGACTTTGTGTATATGCCTGAGTTCCCGACGCATACTTAGCCAGCTCGTTATGCATCGGGTGAAGTGAGACTTCACATTCAGTTTTTGGACCGGTTCATCACGTCATCGTCGTGTCAACCAAACGCTTCAACATTAGATTTCCGCTGTCCGTCGACACAGTGTAAATAGATGTAGGAAAGGTGTACCCAGGCATCTCTAATTCCATGCACGAGGGGACCTACAACTGAGGGAACGCTTTATGGTACAGCCCCGATTTGAAGCTGTGCGCAACCGTAGCTTTTCAGCGGCACACACGCTCGATTTCGAAGACATCTATGTCGTCGCGATGAAGACGTTCGCCGTCCACGAACAGCGCGTCCAAAGTCATTGAAGCGATTAAGTACATCCCTCGTCCCGAACCCGCACAGTAGCAACTCGCGACGAAAAATCCAATCCATTCTGCGACTTAAGGAGGCTGAGTCATATGGTCGATCGTTGCTTTTGCAGCCGTGTTGATCAATGTGATGTTCCTCATCGCTATCGTGATCCACGCTGCCTCTATCCTACGCACACAGGTTCGATCGCAACTCATCCTCAAGACCTTCGAACTCGACGAGCAGCTCCGGAACGAACTTGAACCGATGGTGTCGACACGGCCGATTTGGATCCAGCTCTCGATCAGTCTGTCGCTTGTTTTTATCGGTTTTCTACGCACCTGGCGCTTGTTCACGCTCGCTGGTTTAGCCTCCTAGAAATTCTGCCCACTCACTAACAAGGACCGACATGACCGTCAAAAACAACAAACCTACACTCCGGAACGCCACTCGACCTGAATCGAGACACGTTCTCAATCTATCTCGAGCGGTCCATGACGTCGAGCGAACGGGCGAGCCCGTTGCTCAGTCCACCATGCCTACATTACGTCTCCGCGACGCATTAATTGACGAGAAATAAACGTGAGTGACTCCTCGCCGGCAACGGAACTTCACCTGAAGGATGCGGTTCACGTGGATGCTCACATCACGCCGGCGCAGGAGCGCTCCCTACTGACGATCCTGAGCGGCCAATCTCAGCGCTGGCACATGCATCCGTTCATGCCGCCGCAGAACGTCGCAGATCACGCCTGGCACGTTGCGGTCATCTTGATCCTAATGGATCCGAATTGCACGGCCGACGAACTCAAAACGGCGCTCTTTCACGATGTCGTCGAACTCAAGCATGGTGACATATCCGCCGTCGTCAAACGCGCGAATGTAGATCTTGCGCAATCGCATGAGGCACAAGAGCTCGAGACGATCGCGAGGTAGACCGGTCACGAGTTCAAACCCTCCCCTGCGATGAAAATCGCCGACAAGCTCGCCGATCTATGGCTCCTGGCGATTCATAGTCGGTTAGGCAATCAAGAGGCGACAGCTGGATACCGCAAGCACCGGCGTTGGCTCGAAGCGATGGATCTCGAGAAATTCCCAACCGCCGTCATGATTCGCGACGCGATCGAGGAGTGGTGTCTCTACGGTTCGACAATCCTGCGCGAAGAAATCACCTAGCGCAATTGCCAATGACTTGCGCAGAGAACGATGCCGAGGAATTGATTGCCGTTAATTACTCCCACGGCGGTCCAACTTACTACGTCAAGGAAAATCCAAGCACACTTGGCGAACGAGTAGCCTATGTGCGTGCGGTCAATTTGCGCATCTCGCGACTGCAACTGGCTAAACATGCCGGACTCTGTGAACGAACCGTTATTCGAATCGAGCAGGGTAAAGTCACAAAACTGCTGTTACCTAGCGCATTGGCGATCGCTGAAGCATTAGGGGTATCACTCGACTGGTTATGTGGTCGGATTGACGAGTCGGGCGACAATATCGATTGATACGAATGAGGACCGCGATCCTAGGTCGAGTGTTATCGTTCTTGAAATTCGCAACTACTGATTGGTAGCAGCATTAGACGGTATGTTTTGACCTGTGCTCCAAAGTAAGGTTTACTAGAAACCTTAC
>JAPOVY010000089.1:0-2714 GCA_026707905.1 Gammaproteobacteria bacterium
CCACATACGCGTTATTCGGCGTGGTTACGCGGTGCATTTCCAAGCGATATTGAGGGCAGCTTTTGACGATTTCGACCGGAATCACACCTTCTTTGACGATACTGGCATCGTGGTAAACGTCGTGCAGGAATCGATTAAGTGCGTTTACTCGCTGTTTCAAACCCGCTTCAATTGTGACCCACTCGTTTTGTGGGACGACCCGCGGAATGGCGTCAATCGGGATGATGCGTTCCGTCGCTTCATCTTCATCGTAAAGCGTGAATGAAATGCCTTCATTTGTGAAGGACCGTGTTACACGTTCTTGAATCGTAGCCATCCGTTCAGGAGGCATTTCTGCGAAAGCGTCGTATATAGATCTCGCGTAATCACGCGGTTGTCGATCGGGTTGTAGAAACTCGTCGAAGAACTTGGGATCGAGTGGGTAATCGTCGAACCTGATTTCCGTATTCCCTCTAAACTAAGAGAAGCAACGCTTCAACTGCGGGTCGTGTCCGCATTCGTTTTGTTCGTGAGTGGTTGCTCAACAGTGTTTCCTGTTGTTTACGCGGACTCGTGGAGGTTACTCAAGAAACCGCGACTGCACCACCGTCGCACGTGATGGTTTCACCAACCGTATACGCGCCGGCACGCGAGCTCAAGAAGATTGCAAGACCGGCGATGTCCTCCATCGTACCTACACGTTTCCTAGGGTTGCCACGTCCCACGGATTCCCAATCCGCTCCCTCTACTTGGCCACCAAATCCGACCCCGGCGCTGAGCATCCATGAGGGAAATGGTCCCGGTGCAATGGCATTCACAACGATGTTCTCTCGAACAAGATGTGCAGCCATCTGACGCGTTAGGTGGTGAACGGCGGCTTTTGACGGTCCATACGAGAAATTGTCGAAACCAGGCGTCTTGATTCCGTCAACAGACCCGATATTGATTACTCGAGCGGGATCTTCTTCGGAAGCAGATTCTCGCAACAAGGGGAGGCATTTTTGAATCATAAAAAAAATGCCCTTGACGTTCGTATCCATTACTTTATCCCAACCGATCTCTGGAAATTCATCGATTGGTGCTCCCCAAGTCGAACCGGCGTTGTTGACCAGAATGTCCAAGCGAGATTCGCAATCACTCAGTTTAGCGACAAGTGCTTCAATGCCTGAAAGTTCAGAGAGATCCGCAGGAATGGAGCTGCAACTACCACCGTATTTCTCTTGTAGTTTGGCGGCCGTTGCGTCACAAACATCTGACTTTCGTGAGCTAATGTAGACCGTTGCACCGTGTTGTAGAAAACCAGCTGCAATCATTTCGCCGATGCCTCGAGAGCCTCCCGTCACGAGCGCAACTTTGTCTTGGATTGAAAACCAATTACTCATTTACATTTATCCTATCTGCTCGACGGTAAATAACCTGTTCATCAGTTAAACTGACGAATTTACTCTAATAATAAAGGAGTAGGTTTAGTGTCTCACAACAAGAAAGCTGGGTCTGGCATACAGTTCATCGTCGCACGTTGATTTTTATGCACGACGCACAACGAACTACGTGTTGCAGGTGAATGACGTTGACTGTAGACGTGTTAGCACCGTGCTACGCATGGTGGTATTTACAACAATTACACGCGAAATCACAATAATTGCCGGATACGTGCATGGTGTCGTGAGCCGCCCTTTCGTTGAATGTACCCCAAAAGCACTCAGGAATTACAGGATTTAGATTGCCCATCGCGGTCAATCTCTACCCCGTTAGACGTCAGTGATTAACTGGATCGCCTATGCCGCTTATTGGCTACTTCGTGGTCTGTTCGACGGCTATGCGTTTCATCGACTGATTCGGCTGACGAAAAAGCCACGTAGCGTACAAATCGCGTTGCTGAAACGCATTTTGCGAGACAACAAAGACTCGCAGATCGGGCGAATGTATCGATTCAATGTCATTCGTGATCTCGATGAATATCGTGAGCTAGTTGGTTTAACTACGTACGCTGCGATTAAAAACGACCTGCGTTTACAAGAAACGTCGCGTAAATATCTGCTGTGTGCGGCGAAGTTTGTTTATCTCAACCACAACGCGGACCCAAAGAACTTCAAGGCTTTTCCATTCACACCTATGTCGCTACGTGACGCGCGACGAGATGTCAGAATGACGGCTTACGCGTGGCTACGCTATTACGGTTTATGGCGCTATCGAGTCTTCACCTTGATTGAAGATGAGCCGTTGTCTTACTCTAACACGGGATTACCACAGGGGACCGTCACCGGTTTCATCTATCGGAACTTGCCGAACTTTATGCGTCGTCGATGTATTTCTAGTCCAGAAATTGCCGCGATCAAAGACGCCGAAACTAGAGCCTTGGCGCATGCGATCATCGCACTCGCAGAAAGCAATATCACCTGCCTGGTGACAGCGAATCCGGCAACGTTTATTCACCTATTAGATGTGATAAATCAGAATTTCGACGAGATATGCAATGTCATCGAACACGGAGTTCTTCCTGAGCACGTGCAACGGGCGGTGCGAGGTAAGCAACTCTTGCGAGCGAATCCTAGACGAGCCGAGCAATTGCGGACACTTACTGAGACGAAGAATCGAAAGACATTCAGCGATTTCTGGCCGAGAATCAGAGGCGTTATATGCTGGACCGCAGGTAGTTGTCGTTCATCACTTCAATATCTGCGCACGCAGCTGCCAACGGGAATACCCGTCATCGAGCTCGGGTATCAATCTAG
>JAPOVY010000089.1:2724-23704 GCA_026707905.1 Gammaproteobacteria bacterium
TCGGAACAATCAACGTTGACACAAGGACAAATGCTTGTCTTCTGTCCTTTCACCGGAATTTCTACGAATTCGCGGAACGGGCGCCTTGGGAAGCGGGTTTTGGCCAGCTAAAACTATTAGACGAGTTGGTAGTTGGCCAAGAGTATTACGTTCTCGTGACGACTCGTTCTGGTTTGTATCGTCTCCAAACCGATCAGATCGTACGAGTTACAGGAAAAGTCCATAGCACCCCAACATTTGAATTCGTTCAAAACGGCGCAAGCAGCACCAACATCAATGGAGAACGACTTGCCGAGTCCCATGTGATTTCCGCTGTAGAGAAACTAAACGCCGAACACGGTTGCGAGATCAGTCAGTTCTTGATGATGTGTGATACCGCGGGCAAACGCTACAAGCTCTATGTTGAAAGCGAGAATGTATGGGAACCTGAGTTGATTGCGAATTGGTTCGACGATGCCTTAGCGAGCTTCAACTCGGCGTGGGCTGTGAAGCGAGTTGCGGAACGTATGCAACAGCCCGAGTTCCATCATTTACCAACGGGCACAATCAACACCCTCAGGACTCAGTCGATTCGCGATGGTTTCGCGGACCCGCTTTACGTGCTTCCGCACCTTCAAGATCAGTCAAACGTCGAAATCGATCTTTCTAAAGCCGCTCTGCAGTAGTGTCGGAGTTGGCAGATAACGGTGGGAACCGGTCGGTACCAGCGGAATCAAGCGATCGAATTCGTATTTCTGTATTGGACCTTGCTCCGATCGTACAAGGAAGCGACGCGAGTACGGCGTTATCGAACACGATTCCCTTAGCGCAAGCGGCAGAACGTCTAGGGTTCGTTCGTTATTGGGTTGCCGAGCACCACAACATGCAGGGCATTGCTAGTAGTGCAACAGCGGTTGTCATAGGACACGTAGCGGCGGCAACGGAGCACATCAGGGTAGGCTCTGGTGGCATCATGCTACCTAATCATGCACCACTAGTGATTGCTGAACAGTTTGGCACGCTCGCGTCTATATATCCTGGTCGAATCGATCTGGGGCTTGGGCGAGCGCCGGGTACGGATCAGCAGACCGCTTATGCTCTCCGACGGACACTGAATTCTGCAGTCGACAGTTTTCCACAGGATATTCGAGAGCTACAGTTCTTCCTTGGTCCGAGGCAGGAGAATCAGAAGGTACATGCAATTCCAGGTGTGAACACGAACGTACCGATCTGGATTTTGGGTTCTAGCCTATATGGTGCACAGGTTGCGGCGATGTATGGCTTGCCTTTCGGTTTCGCCTCGCATTTCGCACCTGCCATGATGCACGAAGCGATCGCGATCTATCGCGAGAAGTTTCGACCGTCCGATCAGCTCGATCGGCCATACGTCATGCTTGGTTACAACGTCTGCGCCGCAGATTCTGAGGAAGAAGCACAATATTTGCGTACGTCGGGTCTTCAGTCATTTCTTCGGATGCGAACTGGTCAACCAAGTCGCTTACCGCCACCCGTGAAGGATTTTGAAGCGAATCTAGACCCGACATCTCGAAATATGTTGAAGACAGCTCGCGCCGCTTCGGTCGTAGGTGATCGGCAAGCCGTTCTAGCAGGCATGCAGGAGTTCGTTGACGATACGCAAGCTGACGAGTTGATCGTCGTATGTCAGATTTACGACTTTCACAAACGCCTACGCTCGTATGAAATTGTTGCTGACGTTGCTCGAGAAATACGTCGAAATTTCGCAATGGAAGCAACCTAAACTGGTTTGAGCAATCGACCTCGATATTCACTAGATACGAGAAATTGGTTATATCTATTTGATTTAACACCCTTCTATAGTTTCTCGTTTGTACTATTAACCGTGGGTTTTCAATTATCGACCCACTTCGACCTCTTCAAGGTGATCGTGATCCACGTCGTATACGAAGCCGCGAATATTCGTGGTTTGAGTTAAGAACGCGCTATCGTGTAGCACGTGAAGAGAGGCTTTCACGTTTTCGTAGACGTCCTCAAACGTATACATTTCGAAGTCAGGTCGCAGGTGAGTTTCGCGTTCAATTTCATCTTTGAACCGCTCACCGTCGAATGTAGCCATGCCGCATTTAGTGTGTTGCACGACTATAACCTCAGTTGTATTCAACAATCGTTGTGAAACTAAAATCGAACGAATAACGTCGGTGGAAATAACGCCACCAGCATTTCGTAGCAAATGCACTTCACCTTCCTTCAGATTGAAGATCCGATACGGATTGATACGGGTATCCATGCACGTCACGATAACGACGTGCTGGCTGGGTTCCCCGGAACGTTCCGACGCGTCGCTCGAAAGGTGACTGGCGAAGCCTCGATCGAGTAATTTAGAGATGTTGTTTCGATTGTTTTCTGGTGTTTCCACGATTCACCATTCCTTAATTAATGACGCCAGAATCTTTCGCGAGGAACGCTAACGAGCGACTCACAAGCTGCTCCTGGCCAGCGTATGCCGCCACATAGACCGTTCGTAAAATCGCGGCTGTCCTCGAAAACCGGCGAACGACACGTGAAAAACGAACAGATTGAGCTCATGAAAAGCGGGGAGGGATTCATCGCTGCGCTTGATCAAAGCGGAGGGAGTACGCCAAAAGCGTTAGAGCGATATGGTATTCAAAGCGATACCTACGACAGCGATGACACGATGTTTGACCTCGTGCACGCGATGCGCGTACGGATCATGACAAATTCCGCGTTTGCGCGACCGCGCGTACTCGGCGCGATATTGTTTGAAGGCACAATGCATCGAGACGTGGAAGGGGTGGGATCGAGTCTATATCTCTGGGACCACAAAGGAATATTGCCGTTTCTCAAAGTCGATAAGGGACTGGCTGACGAGAGCGACGGTGTTCAACTGATGAAGCCGTTTGAGGATGACTTGGACGATCGACTCGCAGAAGCTCAGGAGCATGGGGTCTTCGGCACAAAGATGCGCTCCGTGATCAAGGGTAACAACCAACAAGGCATACGCTCAGTCGTTGAGCAGCAGTTTAATCTCGCCAAGCAGATCATTTCAAATGGGTTAGTGCCGATCGTAGAGCCTGAGATTGATATAGAAGCGGTCGATAAGGCGGGGTGTGAGGTCCACTTACGGCAAAGTCTACGGGATGGTTTAGCGAGTCTTGATGAAGGTACGGCAGTCGTGTTTAAGTTGACTCTGCCAGAAGAAGCCGGTTTCTATGACGAGTTTTGCGATAACGAACGGGTTTTGCGGGTTGCAGCTTTATCTGGTGGTTACTCGCAGGTGGAATCGAATACGCGTCTCACGGCCAATCACAAGATGATTGCCAGTTTCTCGCGTGCGCTCACCGAGCATCTTCGAGTATCTCAAAGTGAAAACGAATTCACGAGTGTTCTAGATCACGCGATCGGTAGTATCGCAGCCGCATCTGCCACTTAGAGGAGCGAAGATGGAATTTGACTATATCGTTGTAGGCGCTGGGTCGGCAGGTTGTGTCGTTGCAAATCGACTATCTAGAGATAGTCATAACAGTGTTCTCCTACTTGAAGCAGGCGCTCGTGACTGGCACCCATTAATTCATATCCCGGCTGGGTTTTGGCATTTAATCGATCGCCCAAGTGTAAATTGGTGTTTTTCGACAGAACCGGAAGAGGGGACGAACAATCGGCAGATTCCGATTCCACGCGGAAAAGTTCTCGGCGGCTCTAGTTCAATCAATGGGATGTTGTACGTTCGGGGACAAGCTCAGGACTACGACCTTTGGTCACAACTCGGAAACCAAGGTTGGTCGTATGACGAAATTCTTCCGTTCTTTCGTAAATCTGAATGCTTCGAACGTGGCGGGGATGAGTTTCGTGGAAGCGAAGGCGAGTTAAACGTCGCAGACATGGTTGAGAACCATCGACTTTTGGACGCGTATATCGACGCTGGTGTTGAGCTGGGTCACGCACACAATCCAGACTACAACGGATCAAAACAGGATGGCTTCGGAATTTACCAAGTAACGCAGAAACGAGGTCGTAGATTTAGTACTGCACGGGCGTTTCTAGATCCGATTCGTGGCCGTGGAAACCTGTCGATTGAAACCAATGCATTCTGTCAATCCGTCGTGTTCGATGATAAGAAAGCGGTCGGTGTCCACTTCAAAGATAGCTCCGGAAGCGTTCAGGAAGCACGTGCTCGCAAGGAAGTCATACTGTGTGCGGGCGCCGTTCAATCACCACAGATTTTGGAGCTATCTGGTGTGGGTCAGGTTGATCTGTTGAGCGAATACGGTATCGAGCTTGTTCACGAGTTACCAGGAGTCGGCGAAAACTACCGTGATCATTACGCATCCGGTGTCGCTTGGCGCGTGAAAGGTAGCGACTCACTCAACTCCAAAACTCGCGGTTTTCCAATGTTCGTGGAAGCACTAAAGTGGTTCTTAGCCCGACGAGGCGCAATGACGTATACAGCTGGTATCGCACACGGGTTTGTGAAATCTCGTGAAGATCTAGAAACACCTGATGTTCAGTTTCACTTCGCACATGGCAGCTATCGACGTGGCGCATCTCGAACTCAGCTGGAAGAGGCGCCCGGTATGACTGTATCCGTGTGTCAGCTACGTCCTGAAAGTCGCGGATCCATTCATATTAAGAATGCAAATGCCGACGTTGGTCCGGCGATTCGACCTAATTTCCTAAGCGAAGAAGTTGACCGCCGTGCGCTGATCGGTGGAATGCGAATAGCGCAGGAGCTAGGGCGCACAAACGCGCTGTCTAAGTACGTAGATCACGAGATCTATCCCGGTGAGAACGTTGATTCTGATGACGAGCTTCTCACATTCTGTCGAAAGACCGGCGGAACGGTGTACCATCCGATAGGTACATGCAAGATGGGTAGCGATCCCGAGGCGGTCGTCGATCGACGCCTTCGAGTACATGGCGTAACAGGACTGAGAGTTGTCGATGCATCCATCATGCCTACACTCGTTTCAGGAAACACCAACGCGCCAACGATCATGATCGCAGAGAAGGGCAGCCAGATGATCTTAGAGGATCAAGCTGCATAAACCGACTGAAGTAGCTCGACTCTGACGCGTAGATCGCATCGTAGCTAAAACGATCTAGGTGATCTTAACGAGACGTACGTGTAGTCGAACTATTCGTCTATTCCGATTCTGAAGTTGAATCAAAGGTAGGTATGGGAACTGAAACCACATTCGCGATCGAAACCTCCGGCTTGTCACGAATGTTTGGCGATTTTGACGCTGTAAAAGATCTAGATCTGAGAGTCGATTGCGGCACGATGTACGGTTTTCTTGGTCGAAATGGCGCAGGAAAATCGACGACGATCAAGATGCTTACCGGTATACTCAAGGCGACGAAGGGAACTATCGTTTTACTTGGTACGAACGTCGCGAATGACGAAGAGACCTTACGTGTGCGACGACGTATTGGCGTAGTTCCGGAGGATTTGGCGTTGTTCGATACGCTGACGGCTCACGAGTACCTGACGTTCGTAGCACGAATGTATCGACTCGATGACGTAACCCTAGAGAGTCGGATCGACGAAATCCTTGATGTATTGGAACTCGGTGCAGATCACAAACAGTTAGTGCTCGAATATTCTCACGGTATGCGGAAAAAACTCGCACTCGCTGCGGCGCTTCTGCCTGATCCGGATTTACTCTTTCTCGACGAACCATTTGAAGGCGTCGATGCAGTAGGGTCGCGCATCATGCGCGATATATTGGATCGATTCGTCGGTCGGGGATCAACGGTATTTCTTACATCGCATGTGCTTGACATCGTTGAAGGTATTTGTAGTCATGTAGGGATCATCGACGCAGGGAAGCTCGTATTTCAAGATCGTATGGATGCGTTGAATGAGCGACGTCTTGAGGACGTATTCCTTGAATTGGTTGGTTCGACCGAAGAAATGAAATCAGAGTTGAGTTGGCTGTAGGAACGGTATACCGCAGCAAATCGCTCCATACGTTGGTGGAAGTCATCGCGCTACGCGATTTGTGACTCAATGAACACGACGGCAAGTAAGAGCGGCTACTTCAGCGCAGTTATCTGGTTACGCTGGAAATTGTGGCGACGTCGATGGCAGCGACAAGGTCCACTCTTAAGGGCAATCGGCGTCCTTGGTACGGTCGTCGCGATCCCTCTTTGTGTCGTGTCGTTCTTTCTCTCACTTGGACTCGGCATCGTGATCCTGCCAACGGCCTCTCCCGCATTTGTCGCAGTCACGTGGGCCGTGTTGATTTCATTCTTCGTCTACGTGCGAATCATGGGACTGTGGATCAGTTTGCAGCAGGACGATGGGCTTGCCTTGGATAGGTTGCTCCACCTACCGATTCCGTTCAAAACTGTGTTTTACATCAACTTTGCGTTATCGCAGATTTCGATTTCAAACCTGCTCTTCGTACCTGCGTTGCTAGGTCTTGCGATTGCTTGTTTGATCGTTTTACCGCCAGGTAATTGGGTATTGCTGCCCGCAGTACTTGCGATTGCATTATGTCTCGGCGCATTGTTACACCAGTTTCACAACTGGCTCCTGCTCTCGATGGTCAACAAACGCAAGAGGATGGTTTGGGCGTATCTGCTGTTTCTTCTTGTCATTGGTTTAGCGCAGGCGCCTAATCTCTATGTCGTTTTTTCTGAGAATCAGACCGTCTCTGATCGGACACAACCCCGAACCGAGGCGATCGTATCAGAAATTGTGAGAGAGCACTCGGTCGAAATAGAGGACTCCATAGAGAGTTTTATGGAAGAGAGTGAAACTGAATCAGATCATTGGTCCAGCGGTTGGATTCTGACGCCTTCGACCAAGGTGTCGGGCTTGCCATGGTGGACCATCGCATTGACGATCTGTCTGTTCGGCTTAGCGTTTATTAGTCTGCGGCGAAGCTATCGGAGTACGTTAGCACGATATCGCGATGGACGAACCGTACGTCAAAAAGCGACCGCGAGAAACGATCGGAGCTCTCAGAGTAAGCGAGGTCTGCAAATCGAAAATTCTCCGATTGTCGCAGTCTTTATTGTCACGATTAAGAGCTGGGTGCGTTCGGCGTATGGGAAGATGGTTCTACTATCGCCAGTCATCTTGTTGATGCTTTTACCGATACTACTGATGCGCTATCCAGCATTGATTGAACCGAAATCGCTACCGCTGTTGCTAATTGGCATCGTCGCATTTATAGGTGCGCCAGCGGGATTGGTTTGTAACTTATTTGCGTTCGATCGACTAGGGTTTCGGCTCTATTTATTTTCTGGCATGCATCTTAAAGATGTACTTTTAGGAAAGCTCTTTGCGGTATTCGCTCTTTATATCGTCATTGCGAGCTTGGTGCTTACGTTTGCGATCACGATAACACCGATTTCGGTCTCACACCTACTTGGTACGGTGTTTCAGACTGGATTGGTCTTCGTCGGCAGTTGTGTCCTAGGGATCGTATGGTCCGCACGATACCCTTACGCCGTGTCGTTTACTTCAATGAAAGCGCACGGCGGGACAGCCACTGCTCTAGCTGTGCTTGCTGAATTAGTACTAATGGGCATGGTGATTTGGTTAGCCTCCATGATCTTGGATATCGAGATTTCGCTTGATCAGACGAATCGAGGATTCCCTGTCTTTCTGATGGTCTCAGTCCTTGAATTCATTCTCCTAATCGGTTTGGCCGCGCTGATGCTCAGACGATTGGCAAATTACGTGGCCGATCGATCCAACCATATTCTTGAAGCGGTAGCAGTCGAGAATTGAAAGATCCAATCACGCGTCAAGTAGATCGCTCGTATGTAAAAATCTAATCAGCGTGCCGTGTAATGCGAATGGGGTTTCGACGTGAAAGTTGATATTTCGCGATCAACGGTCCGATAATTCTGACTGATGGTGTGACAGACAAAATACTTGCCGCTCCGCATTCTTAAATACAACCAGACGGAGGTCGTCTTACATGCTCGATGAATCTACAGCTGGAGTTGCTGTTGGGCATCCACTCGATCCACCGTCGTTTGATGAGGTCGAAAAGGGTGCAAAGCTTGCGAAGACAAAGCTGGGAGAAAAAGCGGCATTTTGTACCGTTCGGTTGAAAGAACCTAGCAAAGATCTCCTTAGAAACTTCGAAAAGGGACAATCATTCGAACGGATCTTACGATTTGACGGTTTCGACTATCCTGGTGCCGATGAACTCGATGGCGGTTTCGAAGCAACAGTAAATCTTTCGACAGGTGAAGTCGTCATCGATCGAATCACGAACGGTCATGCGCCGATAGGTTTCACGGATTATGTGAGCGCGGTGACGATAACGAAGGCGGATACCAGATGGCTAGACGCGATGAAAAAACGTGGCATCCAGGACGTCACTCACGTTCAACTAGATCCTTGGCCCGCGGGTGGTTACCAACATCCATCGATTCCTCAAGGACACCGTGCTAATCGTGTCATAGCGTTCGTACGCGAGAATGCGACAGACAATGGTTATGCGCACCCCGTTCAAGGATTGATTGCACATGTCGATCTCACCGAAGGTCGAGTCGCTCATCTTGAGGATCATGGTGTTGTACCTATCCCAAAGGAGCATGGCAGGTATGAAAACCGGGACTTTGAGACCCTAAAAAGAGCGCCAAATGAACTACAGATCACACAGCCGAATGGTCCAGGATTTTCCGTAGAAGGCCACCAAATCCGATGGCAAAACTGGAGCTTTCGCGTCAGTGTTCACCCGGTTAATGGTCTCGTTCTACACGAGCTTGCTTATGAAGAAGAAGGAACAATTCGATCAATCTTGCATCGAGCTGCGCTGTCAGACATGGTGGTGCCGTACGGGGACACGGATCCAATGCATCGTTGGAAACACGTCCTTGACGCGGGTGAAGCCAGCATCGGAAACTGTGTTAACTCATTGACACTTGGTTGTGATTGTCTAGGAGAGATTCATTACCTTGATCACGTCTGTGTCAAACCAGATGGAACTGCTCGTCTAGTGGAACGTGCGATCTGCGTCCACGAAGAAGACTATGGTGTGCTTTGGAAGCACCATAACGGACATTCAAAGAACACGGAAGTTAGACGATCCCGACGATTGGTAGTAAGTACGTTCCATACTGTTGGAAACTATGAATACGGATTCTATTGGTACTTGTACCTTGACGGTACGATTCAAATGGAAGTCAAACTGACCGGGATCGTAGGTGTATCGGCTGTCGAAGAGGGGGAAGAACGACCGGCATTCTCACCACTTGTCGCACCTAACGTCGCATCACCAATTCATCAACATTTGTTCTGCTTTAGGTTGGACTTTGAACTTGACGGATCCGAAAACTCTGTTTACGAAGTCAATACCGAAGCTGAGCCGCTAAGTGAGGAAAATCCCGACGGAACAGCCTTCGCTGCTCATGAAACGCTGCTAAATAGCGAGTTGGACGCACGACGCGATGCCGATCCTTCGAAAGCGAGAACGTGGAAGGTTGTGAACCACAATAGCACGAATCGACTTGGCAAACCTGTCGCCTATCGACTTAGTCCACATTCGGCACCCAGGCTATATGCGAGAGAAGAATCGCAAGTTGCTAAACGCGCCGGTTTCGCTAAACATAACCTTTGGGTTACGCCATATAACGAGTCAGAGTTGTGTGCGGCCGGTGATTACCCGCACTTGAGTGAAGGTGGTGGAATCGAGCATTGGACGGACGCCGACCGTAGCATCGAAAATACCGATGTCGTGGTATGGCATACGTGTGGCGTAACGCACCTGCCTCGACCGGAGGATTGGCCGGTCATGCCGGTTGAATATGCTGGCTTTACGCTCCACCCGGTTGGGTTCTTTGGGCGAAATCCCGCGATAAATTTACCCGGACATAGTCACTAGAGAACTAGCTGCGGTAATCATCGTAGCTTGTTTTCCGCTTGATGTTTCACGCTGCTCGTTTTCCGCAGCACAAACAGAAGCTATTCCTCGACGGTGCCTTTCAATCTTTCGGTAGCGTTGAGGTAGTCTTCCATAAACTCGAAGACGACGTCTCGTGTCGATTGAATCGAATTCATGAGTCCGACACCCTGACCGACGAATGAGGTTGCAAGATGACGAGCACCTTCATGACCGCCTTCCGCTAATTTGGTCACGCGAGCAAGTGGTGCTTCCGAGACTAACGATTGGAGTGGCATTGGCAGCGGTTCTGGCGCTTCCTCAGATTCCCATGCGTCGGTCCAAGGAGATCGCAGTTGCCGCGAGAATTTGCCCGTGCGGTACTTTGAACGGACGGTCTGACGAGAGCTCGCTTGGACGTATTTCTCTTTTATCACTGGTGAAGTTTCTGCTTCGATGGTCGTAAGCCAGACAGAACCCGTCCAAGCCCCGTCAGCGCCCATCGCCATCGCAGCTGCCATTTGACGACCTGTGACGATACCACCAGCAGCAAGAATCGCAACATCGGAATCCTTTACTGCTTCCGCAACTTCGGGTACGAGAACCATCGTCGAGACCTCACCACAGTGACCTCCCGCTTCGGTGCCAGCGACCACGAGCACCTCAACCCCCGCTTCGACTTGTTTCACCGCGTGTTCCTTAGCGCCGACAAGTGCAGCAGCGACCACACCGCGCTCTTTGCTCATTTCGATCATGTAGCGTGGTGGAACCCCAAGTGCGTTCGCAATGAGCTTGATTGGGTGTGAGAAAGCTACGTCGATGATGTTCGTCGCGCGTCCTTTCGTTAAAAAGCCGCCGCCACCACCGACCTGTCCCTTATAAAGGTCGCGCGTATCGATATTGTGCTGCGCAAGGATGCCACGTGCAAAGTCGCGATGCTCGTCCGGAACCATCCCAAGCGTTTCTTTCGGGGTGGTGTCATCGGTAATCGCGATGCTTGTAGGCGCGATTAAATCCACACCGTAAGGTTTGCCGTCTACCCGTTCATCGATCCAATTCAGTTGAAAGTCCAAGGATTCCGCACTATGTCCGGCGGCTCCCAGCACGCCCATTCCACCAGCCTTTGATACTTCTACGACAACATCACGACAGTGTGTAAAAGCGACAAGTGGAAATTCAATACCGAGCAAATCGCAAATTTTCGACTTCATTAAAACTCCAAAGACTTAATCGATTATTCTTTGACTTCGTTCTTAGGGAGAAAACTGTGTTTTCATCACAATTGTATAACCAGGCAACATCCTGGTCGGATATCACCGCTGTCCTTGATACGATGGAGCAAGGCAGGTGGGAGAGCGTCTATTTCTACGATCATTTTGTACCACCTTGGAGCCACACGGCGGAAGTCAGAGAGTCCGATACGATCGATACATTAGAGGGTATTACCTTAATGGCCGCGGCGGCAGCGGTGACGACTCGTCTGAAACTGGGTGTGTTGGTTGCAGGGAATACATATCGCAATCCAGCCTTGATGGCGAAGATGGTCGCAACGATGGACATGATTTCGAACGGGCGCGCGCAATATTGCATCGGCGCCGGCTGGAACATCCGTGAACATGAAGCATACGGTTGGGAATTCCCGTCGATGCGAGAACGTTCCGACCGACTGGAAGAGGCATGTGAACTCGTCAAGAAACTGTTCACTAACGATGGCATGTTCGACTATGACGGTAATTACTACAAGCTGAAATCTGCACCGTTTGCGCCCAAAGGTGTTCAGAATCCAATACCGATCATGGTTGGTGGTAATGGTGAAAAACGCACGTTACGCACGGCAGCCAAGTATGCGGACATATGCAATTTAGTCGGCGTAAGTCCGAATGACATTCGACATAAGAAAGGCGTACTTCATAAGCACTGTGAGAGCGTAGGTAGGGATCCTGCGGAAATCAAAATGTCTGCGCACGTGCCAATGCGTATCGAACGAGACGAAGAAAAGGCGAAACAACTGCGTGGGAGTCGCGACCATCTAATGATCGGTTCGCCACAGTACGTAATCGATCGATGTGCAGATTACATCGATGCTGGAACAGAGGAATTCATGCTGCAATCGATTCTGCAACGTCCGGATATCTACGCTGAGTTAAACGAGGAAATCTTCCCGGCGTTCGACTAAGCCATTAAGGTGAAGAGGGAGCGGTCGCTTGCGGACCGCTCCCTTTTTAAATAGGCGTCGGTGTTCAGGAGCTATTCTTGGGGGATCCAGGACGCTTTGCGTTTTTCGCGGAAAGCTGCCATGCCTTCAGCACCTTCTTCTGAACGGAACATACGTCCACTCCATTCAGCGGTCTTCGCGAATGCTTCTTCGCGACCCCAGTTGGGCACTGCTCTGACGAGTTTTTTACATTCGACAACAGCATTGGGTCCACCTTGATTGATCATGTCGATCTCTTCTTGCACTGCGGCACGGAGTTGATCGCCAGGTACAGCGCGATGCGCAAAACCCATTTCGACTGCTTGCGCTCCCGTGAAGCGCTCCCCTGTCAAGAAGAGCTTCATCGCATGGTGAGTCCCAAGCTTCGGGATACAAACAACAGAAATCACCGCAGGGATCACACCGATTCTCACTTCGCTGAAACTGAATTGAATGTCTTCGCGTGCAACGACGATGTCCGCGGCACCTACCAACCCTAATCCTCCCGCGAACGCAGCGCCGTTTACCGCGGCAATGACTGGTTTATTACTATCCTGGATACGTGTGAGAACGTCCGGGTAGGGGACCGAGCGACGTCCTTCGATCGAACCACCTGGCGGACTCTTGAGATCTGCACCTGCGCAAAACGCGGGATCAGTACCCGTGATCACGATGCACCGCACATCGGGATCGTCGTTTGCGACACCAAGGTGCTCGTATAACTCACTAACCAGAACTGCGGATAGTGCATTTCGGTTTTCTGGTCTATTAAGCGTAATCCACGCTGCGCCTCTATCTACGTTATAAAGCGTAGCTTCCGTGCTTGCCATTGATTCTCTCCTCGTTATGTCTCGGCTTCATCCAGATCGACGAGAACGACATCTTTCTCTACTTGCTCGCCTACTTCGATATGGATCTTGGTCACGGTACCAGCTGCAGGTGCCACAATGCGGTGTTCCATTTTCATGGCTTCCAACACCACGAGCAGCTGACCGGCTTCTACGTTGTCTCCTTCCGCGACAGCAGTAGCTAGAACCTTTCCGGGCATAGGTGCTACCAGACCGCCTGAAAGTTCAGCTTCGTCGGGCATGACAAATCGAGGTGATTCTTCGATTTGTATGTCGCCAGATGGACCATGCGTTTGCCACACGAGTCCTTTTGAGCGCATTTGAAACTTCATTCTTCGGCCGTCGATCGCAAGATCGATCTCCTCGTCACTGGCGTTCTTGACGACTGCGTTTAAAGTCTGCCCATTGATATCGAAGGAAAAAGCAGAATCGCGTTGTGAACGATATTCAACGTTAAGCTCAGTATCGCCGTAGGTGTAACAAACACGTTCGGGCGGCATCAATGAATTTCGCCAACCGGATTGAATGTAGGTCAGTACGCGGGTTTCCTGGCGCCGTTGACGTTGTGAGAATAACGACACGGCGATGGCAACATCAATTAACTCGTCTTGCGAAGCTTCGCGTGTACGAGATGGGTTTACACGTTCGATGAAATCCGTCGTCGTATCACCTGCGAGGAATTCTGGTGTGCGTAACACGGCCACGAGGAAATCGCGGTTATTCGCAATACCGTGCAGCTGAGTAGTTTCCAGACCTCGCGCGAGTTTTGCAGCCGCTTCACGTCGCGTTGGCGCATGACTGATGACTTTAGCGATCAATGGATCGAAGTAAATACTGACTTCGCTACCTGACTCGACACCGGAGTCGACACGAACTCGCGCCGAGGGTTCCCATACGTCTATCGTGCCAGGGGACGGTAAGAAATTGTTTGCCGGATTTTCTGCGTAGACACGTGCTTCGATGGAATGGCCGTTGATAGCGAGATCTTCCTGCGTATAGCCCAGAGGTTCGCCTTCGGCAATTCGAATCTGCTCGCGGACTAAATCGATTCCTGTAATTTCCTCTGTTACGGGATGTTCGACCTGGAGGCGAGTGTTTACCTCCAGGAACCAGAATTCATCGCCACTGACTAAGAACTCAACCGTACCTGCAGACGTGTAACCCAGTTGTTTCGCGGCTGCGAGTGCAGCATCGCCCATTCGTTCACGGAGTTCTTCGGAAACAGCTGACGAAGGTGCCTCTTCAATAATCTTTTGATGACGACGTTGGATGGAGCATTCGCGCTCAAACATGTGAACCGCGTTGCCATGCAGATCCCCTATGATCTGCATTTCAACGTGACGAGACGACGTCAACCAACGCTCAAAGAAAATCGTGTCGTCTCCAAACGACGCGCCTGCTTCTCGACGTGCGCCTGATACAGCGTCTTCTAATCCCGATGGGTCTTCTACGACGCGCATACCACGACCACCGCCACCGGCTGAAGCCTTCACGAGAACGGGATAGCCGATCTCTTCCGCTGCCTTATTGAGATCTGTTTTTTCCGAAACTTCCTGTGCGGGAAGTGTAGGAACCTCGGCTGCCGTCATTAGCGCTTTCGCAGCGAGCTTGTCTCCCATTTGCTTGATTGCGTCTACTGGTGGTCCAATCCAAGTGAGCCCCATCGCTTGGACTGCTTCAGCAAATTGCGGATTCTCTGATAGAAATCCATATCCCGGGTGGACCGCGTCTGCATTCGATGTCTGACACGCAGCTAAGACCTTTTCAATGTCAAGGTACGTCTGAGCGGACGTCATGCCATGAAGCGCGATCGCGAGATCTGCATGACGTACAAAAGAAGCGTCTGCATCTCCGTCCGCGTAAATCGCAACGGTCGAAATACCCATATTCTTCGCCGTACGGAATACTCTAACCGCGATCTCACCGCGATTCGCGACCAAGATGCGCGAAATGGGTTTTATGGCTACATCCGCCATGTACCGAACTCCTTAGTACCTTTCACTTCTTTGTTATGGCAGGCTGAAAGGGAAAAACCAATCACGTCGCGCGTATCACGCGGGTCGATCATGCCGTCGTCCGTCACGCGAGAACTTGCGAATAGACCTTTCGATCTCTCTTCGAGCGACATTTCCACCGATGCGACGCGTTGGTCGTTCGCTGTTTCGTCGAACTCCAGTCCCCGGCGCTCGGCGGCGGCACGCTGTACGATGGTCATGACACCGGCCTGTTGTTTTGGACCCATGACGGCAATCTTTGCGGTAGGCCATGTATAGGTAAAGCGCGTTCCGTACGCCCGTCCGCTCATTCCGTAGTTACCCGCGCCGTAGGATGCACCGACAATCACCGTAATATGCGGAACGGTCGAGTTGGTCACCGCATTGATCATCTTCGAACCGTTCTTGGTGATCCCGTCAGCTTCGAAATCGGATCCAACGATGAATCCTGTGATGTTGTGAAGAAACAACAGCGGTACATCGATCTGGTTGCACAGCTGAATGAACTGAGATGCTTTCTCTGAAGATTGGGATAGAAGCGGACCGTTATTCCCAAGGATTCCGATGGGATAGCCGTGGATAGAAGCCCAACCGGTTACTAGGGTGGGTCCATACCTCGGTTTGAACTCCTCAAAGCGAGAGCCGTCCACAATGCGTGCGATAACCTCACGAATGTCAAATGGAATCGTCAAGTCTTCATTCACAATGCCTAGCAACTCATCGGGGTCATGAACAGGAGCGTCGTTTGGAAGCGATGGACCTGGACCATGTTTTCGCCAATTTAGGTGACGCAGCACTTCACGACAGAGGCGAATACCGTCCATCTCATCGGTAGCGATGTAGTCTCCGAGACCGGAGATAGCTGTATGCATATCTGCACCGCCTAGTTTTTCGGGATCAGCGTCCTCACCGGTCGCCATCTTGACTAACGGTGGGCTGCCTAGTGCGACCATCGCCTGGTTCTTAACGAAGATGTTGTAGTCACTCATGCCCGGCTGATATGCGCCCCCAGCCGTCGACGCACCGAAAACGACGGAGACAGTTGGGATGCGCATCTTCGATAGTTCAATGATCTCGTAAAACAATCGGCCAGATTCCGCAAAGTGACCAGTTTCCCCGAGCATGCTGTTGATCAAGGCTTGTTTGGGGTCGACTGGTTCACCACCTCGACTACCACCGCTTCCACCACCGCCACCGCGAAGATCAGCGCCTGCAGATTCGACGAACTGCACATAAGGCATACGATTTTCTCGTGCGATCTCCAGTCCGCGCATGAGTTTCTTCGAATTGAAACTGTTAAACGCACCCGCTCTTACTGAAGGATCGTGACCAAGAATCACGCACTCGACGTCTTCGATCACGCCGAGTCCGACGACAAATCCAGAACCCACGGCGTAGTGAGAACGCCATGCTGCGAGTGGGCTGACTTCGAGAAATGGCGAATCACGGTCTAAGACCCACGCGATTCGTTCTCTGATCGGCATCTTACCTCTCGAAGCCAAGCGATCCATGGCTTCCTTGCCGCCACCTTTAGCAGCTTCGGTATATTGCTCGTCTAAATACGCGAGCTTTTCAAGCATTTGTTCTCGATTTTCGGTGTAAACGTCCGATCGAGTATCTAGCGTGGATGTCAGGACCGCCATTGAGTCTCCTTCGTTATAGGTCGTATGCGCGTTGAAATGCCGGACGCGCATTCATACGTTGCCAATAGTCTCGCACGTTCGGTGTGAACGCTTCGCTGATGGCGAGCGAATCCGCTAGGACTAGTGCATATGCGATACAGATATCCGCAATCGTGAATCGATCAGCGACGAGGTAGTCGCGATCGGACAATGCGTTTTCGACACTGCGCATCCGACCTACGAACCATTTTCGATAGTCGTTTGCGACTTGTGGATTGCGTTTTTCCTCTGGTTCAAGTTGCGTATACCGTAGTACTAGCGTCTGAGGAAACGTGAGTGTTGCGTCACTGCGATGCAGCCAATTTAGATATTGAGGGTAATCTGGGTGAACTGAAGTCAAACCTAGGTCGGTTGGACCATATTTCTCGACAAGGTACTGGCAAATACCGGCAGATTCCGTCATGTTGACACTGCCATCGACCAGACAGGGTACTGTACCTAACGGATTCACTTCTAAGTATTCTCTTGCGAGATAGCGAGGGGGGAAGGGCAGAGACTCTAGTTCATACTCCAGTCCCATTTCTTCCAATGTCCAAAGGGGGCGCATTGATCGCGCCCTCTTGCAGTGATAAAGCTTCAAATCGAAGCTACGTTACGCTGCGCTAGGTCGCGTGAGCGCGTCGCCTTCCCGCCACGGCGACATCTGACCTTCATAAACAGACGCACCTTTACGGAAATGTGCGGCCTCGTCGAGTGTTTCAACGAATGGCATATCGGCCGGATAGACCTCTCGTTCAGAAGGAAGTGGACCTGACTTTGAAACATGCCCCCATAGTGGATGACCGACAACCTCTTCAGCAATGCATGCTGCTTTGATGACTTTATCGAGATCGTAGCCAGTTTCGATTCCCATCTGATGACACATGTGCACCATGTCCTCAGTTGGAACGTGACCTGCGGCGCGGCCATTCCCGCAATAAGGACACCCACCCATTCCGCCGAGTGAAGTATCAAATTCGCGAGCACCTAAAGTTAACGCTTCGTAATAACTCGCGATCGTCGCACCCCTCGTGTTGTGCAAGTGCATATGGAAATCTTCAATCTCTGGATACTTGTCACGGATCGCTTGAATGAATTCCGCCGTCGTATGAGGCATATTCCAGCCCATCGCATCAAGAAATGAAACGCGTTTGACCTTCAGTCCACCGTTGTGCCACTGCTCAACCATGAAATCCAGTAATTCCATTCGTTGAGTAAGTGAGAACGGTCCTTCGAAGTTTGAACCAAACGGGTTGCCAAGTGCGACGGACCCGTGCTCGGCACCGGCTCTTCGTGCGTTTTCGACAGCGCCAGCAACACCAGCCATTTGCTCACCTTTGGTTCGGTTGTAGTTTCTCCGAGCGAAGGTGTCGCACAGCTCGACATGCGATCCGAAGCTTCGACCACGTACATCGACCTTCGGATAGTAGGCATCTGCACGTTCGAATCCACGTTTGTTGAATACCGCGGCAGTGTATCTAATGCCTGGTTTAGGTTCGAACTGTTCGGCAATCTCATCGATACATGCCATCGATGGCGTCCACTTTGGATGAGCGAATGAGCCGATTGAGATCGTTTTCGAACCCATTTCACTTATAGCGTTCAATAGGCGCAGTTTCTCTGAAACAGGGATGTCAGGACTTTCAATCTGAAGACCCTCTCGCATCGTATCGTCAACGATCAATACAGATTCAGGTAGATTGCTCATGGTTCATTCCATTACCACACGTGGGACGTACGCATGCTTGACGCGATCGCGATGCCTTGAATCAGTAAAGAGCCAAAGCGCCCGAAGGGCGTCGTGCAGCCTAACTTTTATTCTACCAACGGCGACTGAAGGATTCGACGCATTCGTTCTGTGCACAAATGTGAAACGGAAGCGAGATTTGCGTCCCAGTCGTTTTGATATTCTTTGATTACGTTATAGCTGTCAGAGCCGAACACCGACGAGTCTAGCGTGATGGTTGATACAGCGATGCGCAGGTAATAGGGAGGTAATCATGCTTGTAGAACAGATCTGGACTGGAAACGCCTTACGCAATTTCAATTACTTGATCGCTTGCGAAGATTCGGGTGAAGCTTTAGCAATCGACCCACTAGACCACGAGAAGTGCTTAAACGCCGCGAAAAATCGTGGATGGCAGATCACGCAGGTTTTGAACACTCACGAACACGGTGATCACACGGGTGGAAATCAGGCGGTTATCGATGCTACCGGCGCTAAGCTTCTCGCTCACCATGGCGCATCGTCAAAAATCGCCGGTATGGACGTTGGTCTTCAAGCCGGTGACACGGTGACGGTTGGTAAGAGTGTTGTGCTCGAAGCCCTTGATACGCCAGGTCACACCATGAGTCACGTTTGCATGCTCTCGCATACAGACCAGCCAGCACTGTTTTCTGGCGACACGCTGTTCAATGCAGGCGCAGGAAACTGTCACGGCGGTGGTCATCCAGAGGAACTCTACGACACATTTGTTTCGCAATTGGCGAAATTGCCGAAGAACACGCGAATCTATCCGGGTCACGATTACCTCGAAAACAACCTTAGATTCACCTTGAATCGAGAACCCGACAACGAACACGCACGCACTTTACTTGGTGAACTTGAAGGATCTCATGATCCTTCTCACAGTCTAATTACTGACCTTGAGCAAGAAGAGAAGATCAATACATTCTTTCGACTACATAGTCCCACTGTGATCGCGAAACTGCAAGAGACGTTTAGCGACCTCTCTGATACGCCTTCGCCGAAGGAAGTATTTCTTAAGTTGCGTGAGTTGCGCAATAGCTGGTAAATCAGATGCGTCCTGCGCCTCTTGTTGCAGCGTTTCTAGCGCTCGGGTTGTGTGCGTGTCATAACGCCGATCCACAACGGACTGAGACGATGTTGCGAGAAATAGCGACGATGACGCGCTTCAGCGTCGACTACACGGGGATATCTAACATCAATCCTTCCGTGGTCACTGCGCTTCGTTCAGTCGACCGCTCCGAGTTTGTTCCGGTAGAGCAACGTCGTTTCGCTTTTGCCAACCAACCGCTTGAAATCGGGCACGGTCAGACGATCTCGCAACCATTCATCGTTGCACTCATGACGCATGTGCTAGAACTCGAACCGACCGATAGCGTACTCGAAATCGGAACAGGTTCAGGTTATCAAGCGGCGATTCTTGGTGAGCTCGTCGACAAAGTCTATACGATCGAGATCGTTGAACCGCTGGCTAGAGAAGCTGAAACACGTCTACTACGCTTAGGGTATGACAACGTATTCGTGCGATTGGGGGACGGTTGGTTTGGTTGGCCTGAAAACGCGCCGTTTGACAAAATAATGGTGACAGCGGTCGCGCCGAAGCTACCGCCAGAATTGATCTCACAACTGAAAGAAGGCGGCAAAATGGTACTGCCCGTTGGTGACTACGATGGCTACCAAGAGCTGGTTCTCGTCGAAAAAGCTAGCGAGACCGAACTGAACCGACGTGTGATCTTACCGGTTAGATTTGTGCCGATGACGGGAGAAGCAGCACAATTCGACTAATCAGATATAAAACTATTAAATAAGTTATTGATCTATAAACATATTGACTGTAGATCGTGGACGTGAAAGTGCATGATGGACTGTGACTGACGCTTCCAAATAAGTCGATGTGGCGCTGACGAGTGCCAGCGCCATAGTTTTTGAGTTAGAGTAGCTCTTCGGCCATAAATGCGAGCGTGTCTCGATTACCTGTCGATACGTTGATGGTAGTAACGGGGCTTTCGCGCCATGCACCCAATCTTTCGCGAATGCGTTCCTTCGGTCCGATGAGCGAAATCTCGTCACAAAGTTCGTTGGGTACAGCAGCCATTGCCTCGTCACGTCGTCCGCTCATAAAGAGCTCTTGAACATGATTCGCCTCATCCTCAAATCCCATGCGCGAGATATGGTCTTTGTGGACGTTGAAGGACTTGGCACCCATTCCGCCAACATAAAACCCAACATTTTGCTTAACTGAATCGATGCCACTCTGTATGTCGTCCGTAACAATGACCGTAACTGGTGCGCAGATGTCAAAGTCGGCTCGTTTGTGTTTCAACGACTCTCCATAGAGACGGTCCATGCGATACGGCGAAAGAAACATCGGTATCCAACCGTCACAGAGTTCAGCACCAAGTGCTACATTCTTAGGTCCCTCGGCACCTAGATACAGAGGTATCTCTTCGCGCACCGGGTGTAGGATGAGTTTCAACGGCTTGCCGAGTCCAGTACCGCCATCAAGGGGGAGCTGGTAGTGCTTGCCGTCGAAGGAAACAGGTCCTTCCCGTGACACGATATCGCGAAAAATCGAAATCCACTCTCGCGTTCGCGCCAGCGGTTTTGGGTACGGTTGCCCATACCAACCTTCCACGACCTGTGGACCGGATACGCTGATTTTTAATGATACGCCGACCACCGATATCTAGTCGGGCGTGTCGGCGTATATTT
>JAPOVY010000117.1 GCA_026707905.1 Gammaproteobacteria bacterium
TCAAAATTTCGATACCCCCACGCGTGACCGATACCGTTGATGACCCCGGCTGCCCAGAACGGCACCCACAACATTTGAATAAACCAGACGAGTAGGCCGGAAACACCAAACAAAATCAGGTCGAGAACCAAGAACGTGCCGATACCCGTGAACTCACGAGTCACGTACACATTACGTTCAAGCCAGTCATCTGGCGTTCCTTTACCGTAAATACGTAACGTCTCTGGTGTGATGCCTTTCCGATAGTGCTTCACGCCTTTGAACACGATCTCGCCAAGTCCTTCGATGACTGGACTATGAGGATCCTCTTTCGTTTCGGTAAACGCATGGTGCTTTCGATGGACTGCTACCCACTCTTTCGTGGACATACCCGTCGTTACCCACAACCAGAACCTGAAAACGTGCTTTAACGCAGGATGCAGTTCAAGCGCTCGGTGCGCAGCGTGTCTATGAAGGTAGACCGTAATCGCAACAAACGTCAGATGCGTCATTACGAGAGTAAAAATAATCGGCACCCATACTGAGAGCCCGACGACACCGAATAACCAATCCATCAAGTTTGGCAATGCGAAACCTCTACCGACATTGGAGGAAAATTGAGACGCACAAGCCGTGCGACATAGAAGACGATCTCGCCATAAACGGGACCGTGAAACGGGTTGTTATTTTAAGGTCAATACTTCAGATTCCGAACAGTGAAACTGCGTTCTCACCGAGTACTTTGGCACGTCGCGCTGGCGCCAAATCTACAACCGAAACGTCAATCAGCTCGCGTGCGTCCAAACGCGAATCTATGTGTGGATAGTCGCTCCCCCACAGAATATGGTCCTCACCGACAAGGTCGCACATTGCATCGATCGTCCGCTCTTCCGGTTCAGCGACGAAATAGCAATTCCGCTTGAAGTAGTCACTCGGTTTCATCTCCAATCCACTGGCAAATCCAAAGAAATGAAATTTCTCGTCGAGTCGATCCATCAGGTAAGCAGCGTACCCACAACCGGCTTCAACACTGACGATCTTTAGTGAAGGAAATCGATCAAACAGACCATCGAGTACGACTGTCGCCATCGCAGGAATCAACTGACCCGTCGCACCCATTCCAAACGTAAATACGCCGCCTAAGTTCTTACCACCGCTGGACCACGCACCAAACGGAGATGCCGTTCCGGAAAATCGCACGATGACGTGAAAACATCCTGGAATGTTTGCTTCACTACAAAGCTGCCAGATCGGATCAAAGTGTGCTTCGCCCGGTCGGTGACCGCCACACACTTCGGGTGGAATGAACAGACCTCGAAAACCCGCATCGATACAAGCTTGTAATTCACGGACCGCCTCGTCGACATCAAGCCAATTCAACGCGGCGATCGGTACGACGCGATCCGGTACTTCCTTGAAGAAATCGGTTTGCCAACGGTTATAAGCACGACAGTACGCCGAGGCAAGATCCACATCGTCGGTTGGGAATGGCAGTATGCCGATCGTGGGGAACAAAACACCTCGGTCCACTCCCCACTCATCCAACATCTTCGCGCGTTCGTGGGGGTCGTAGCTCGCAGGGGGACAGCCGTCGACGTACTTCGCCCCTTGCGTGAACAGTTCAGCGGGTTTTAGATTCGCGCCACCAAGTCCGGCCAAGACGCCCTGTAGCACGACTTGCTCACCGATAATCAACTGTTCAACGCCATCGTTCTCTTCGATTCGAATCGCGCGATCTTGGTACTTTGACTCTAGGTAGTTCTGCCAAAGATCAGCTGGCTCCATGACATGGGAATCGCAATCGATAACAACGGACATGTGGTTGTGACAAAGTGAAAATCAGCGTTATTCTAGATTGAGCAGATTTCTCGCACCAATGCCCGATCCTGACATCGAATGGATCGACGAACGGTTGCACTCAAAGCGGTTTCATGACATTTATTTCGCGCACGATGGTCCCGCCGAGACCCGTCGTGTATTTATCGATCCGGCACATCTAATCGAACGCATTCACAACCAAGCAACGTTCTCCATCATGGAGTTTGGGTTCGGAACTGGTCTCAATTTCCTAACCCTCGCCCGGATGTTGAAAGACCATCGGGTCCGTTCTCGCGTACGCTACATTAGCGTCGACAACTATCCGCTCAAATCGACGGACATCGCGCGCGCGTTAAGACCTTATGGTGACGAGCTCGATCTACTAGACGCATTACTTAGTCATCTGCCGCCGCGGGTTCCTGGTTGGCATAAGCGCTATTTCTTCAACCCTGACGTGGAACTCTCGCTGTGTTATAGCGACGTAGCGTCCGCGCTTGAGGACTTTATTGCGACGGATGAGAGCGGAGTTGACGCTTGGTTCCTCGATGGCTTCGCGCCCAATCGCAATGCCGACATGTGGGAACCTAAACTCTTCGAAAAGATGCGCTCCGTTACGAAGCGCGGCGGTACGGTCACGACGTTTTCCGCTGCTGGCCGGGTGCGAAATGCACTGCAGGAAGCAGGATTTCGAGCAAGACGCATCGAAGGCAGTGAATCTCAGAAACGTCATACAACATTGGCGACGATCGAAGTCAGCGGGTTCGATCCCACATCTCTACCGAAGCAAGTGCGTGTCGTAGGTGGCGGATTGGCAGGAACGACTGTCGCTCAAACATTTGCGAGAAAGGGCGTGGAAGTCGAGCTGCTTGAAAGAGAAAGCAACATTGGTGTCAAGACGTCCGCGATTCCTGCTGCTATACAGCATCCGAGACTATCAGCTGCCGACACACTCCTTGCGTTGTTTCGGATCCACGCATATGCGCATTCGCGATCGTTGTTGAATGGCTACGATGCCGTTTCAACGATTGGCGCTGTTCACCTTCCAGATGACGGTATGCCCTTGGCGCGACTTACTGATGTCGCCGAGCTCATGGGGGACGACTGGATGGTTCTTTTGGATGCCGACGCTACACATATCTTGATTAATCAATCAATTAGAGGTGCATGGTTTCCTCATTCAGCGATCGTGCACGGCACGCAGCTCTGTAGTGAG
>JAPOVY010000062.1 GCA_026707905.1 Gammaproteobacteria bacterium
CTCTGCTTCGTTTAAGAACGTCTTTACGGTTCGAGGGTTCGCCCCACCCCCTGAACCCAGGGACAGTTCATGTGACTCATCAAACGCGCTCTTCCCCTCCAAGCTAGTGGTGACTGGGATTTGCCACTCTTCTGCCAGTGCCTTCAACTCGTCCCAAGCTTTCGCGTAGTGAACGCCTTGACCGGCATAGATGACGGGTCTTTCAGCTGCACTCAATACTGCTGCTGCTTCGTCCACCGCGACTGGATCCGGCGCGGTACGTGTAGCGTAAGCCGGTTTGTATTCCCAGTTTTCAGGTACTTCCTCCCCAAATAAATCGACAGGAATCTCAATTTGCACTGGACCAGGACGTCCGTTTCGTAGCTGGAAGAACGCACGTCGCATGACTTCAGGTAACGCTCGACCCATGGTCAATGGTTCGGACCACTTGGTTACATGCTTGGTATTAAGCGTCGAGTTGTAGTTTGGATAGTAATTCGCAAGGCGTCTCGGATAGCCTGCAGGTAATACGAGAATCGGTGACGATTCAGAGAACGCCTGAGCAATTCCACCGAACGCGTTTTCTGCACCAGGTCCGTGTTGCATACAGAACGTCCCGATTTTCTCACCGGAAGAGAGGCGCGAGTATGCATCGGCCATGTGAAGGCCGATACGTTCTTGTCGACATATGACCGTACGAATATCAGCACGAGCCGCGGCTTCAATAATCGTGTTTACGGGATACGCAAACAGTACGTCTACTCCTTCAGCTTTTAAAACATGGGCTATTCCGTCAGCTACGTTCAAATCTCTCTCCGAGGGGTATGAAAGCGTCGTAGTTTACAGGTACACTGATTTCGTTTCATTTCAAGTCGACCGGTAAAAAAGATACGATCAAACGACGAACCGATACGAAAATACAATGAAATCATGAATCACCTATACCGTGCGGTAGACACACGTCGTCGGCCGGTACTCGATTCGTCATACGGGAATTGCGATTAAATGTACGAGGGAATCCACCAGTGAATTTGGCTGACGTGTGGCAGTGGCTTCTAACTCATAGTTGGGTTTTCACCGTCTTCGGCATCGTGTTTCTTTGCCTTGTGCTCAGATTAACGCTTAAATACGTTTTCGATCGCTTAGAACACGCAACAGGGCTAACGAATAACGTCTACGACGATGCAATCATCCGTGTCGCTCGAAAACCGATCGGTTGGGCTATCCTACTCTACGGTGTACTCGCTGCAGCAGCAATCGTGCGCGACAACACGCAAACCGGAATTCTTGAGTTCATTCCGCAAGTACGCGAAATTGGCACGATTGGGCTGCTTGCCTGGTTCGCGATTAGATTCATAGGTGAAGTAAGCAAGGCAGTTTCCACACACCATGAAGAACAACACGATCGTGCAACCGTTGATGCGGTAGCCAAGCTTCTTCGTGTCTCGGTTCTGATAACTGGATTTCTCATTGGACTTCAGTCACTCGGGTTCAGTATCGAAGGAGTACTAGCTTTCGGTGGGATCGGCGGTATTGCGGTCGGTTTCGCCGCACGAGACATGCTTGCTAACTTCTTTGGTGCTTTTGTACTCTTGATGGATAAACCGTTCGCAGTTGGCGATTGGATTCGTTCTAGTGAGATGGAAATCGAGGGTACCGTCGAAGACATAGGCTGGCGGGTCACTCGTATCCGAACGTTCGACAAACGACCGCTCTACGTTCCAAACGCAAACTTCACGAACATCACCATCGAGAATCCGAGCCGGATGACCAATCGACGTATCAAGGAGACTATCGGTGTCCGTTATGACGATATGAGCGTCCTACCTGACTTATTGAACGACATTCGAAACATGCTCGCAGAACACGAAGAGATCGATACGAATCAGATTTTGATGGTAAATCTCAACGAGTTCAGCGAATCGTCTGCGGACTTCTTCATATACACATTCACGAAAACAACCGATTGGGCGCGGTTCCACGAAATTAAGGAGGATGTTCTGTTACGAATAGCACACATCATTGAGGGGCATGGCGCAGAGATCGCATTCCCGACACAAACACTACACCTAGATCCTGCAACAATAGTTCAGACTGTCTCGTGATCGACTTACCGAAGGACTTCGAACTGCTTTACGACAGCGATGAGATCGAACGAGCCATCGATCGAGTTGCCGTTCGTTTGAACGCAGATCTCGAAGGTAAGAACGCAGTATTCGTGTGCGTAATGCATGGCGGACTCCCTTTTACTTGGGATCTCATGCGACGGGTAAATTTTGATGTCGCGCTCGACTTTGTGCGTGTTCATCGATACGACGGTACTAAAGGTGGCGAGATAAGAACCGAGCGAGATTTTCATCTTGACTTAGAAGGAAAGAATGCGGTGATCGTAGACGATGTATTGGATCGTGGCGTGACGTTACGCAAGCTTTATGAGAGACTCTCTGGGAGTGCTGAACGCGTTTTGAGTGCGGTTCTTTGCGACAAGAAGGCACTTCGCGAAGTCGAAATAGAAGCAGATTACGTGGCGCTCGATGCGCCAGACCAATACTTGATCGGTAGAGGCATGGATATGGACGGTAAATTCCGACAACTGCCAGATATCTATGCGATGCGAGGACCGTAGCTTGCTCGCATTCTTGGTCAGCGGTACCTTGACGAGAGTATTCGAGAATCCAATCGAATCCGAGAACGTTGAAACGCCATTCGGAGATCCATCATCAGCGATCGAATTTCACGATATCGAAGGTACGACCAGTCTCGTGCTTTTTCGACACGGTCGCGAAGAAAGTAGGATCGCTGCGCATCGTGTGAATTACAGGGCGAACATCTGGGCTCTGAGGGAGCTCGGTGCAACCCAGTTGGTGGCATATGCGACTACCGGTAGCGTTGATCCTGACCTTCCGATAGGTTCGTTCGTCGTACCAGATCAGATCATTGACTACACACATAGCCGAGAAGGGAGTTTCGAGACCGAAGGAATCAAAGAGCACTTCGATTTCACATTCCCGTTCAGCGATGACTTACGTGACCGAATCATCGAAGCTGCGTTCGCAGCAGGTCTAGCGCCTCGAGACGGAGGCACTTACGCCTGCAGTCAGGGACCGCGTTACGAAACGGCAGCGGAAATTGCGAAATTTAGTTTGGATGGATGCTCAATTGTTGGCATGACGCTTATGCCTGAAGCGCCGTTGGCGCGACAGATTTCACTTAGTTATGCCGCGCTTGCGCTGGTAATGAACCCCGGAGCAGGCATCGACGAACGGTCGGTCGATATTCCTGGTTCGATTCGCTATACAGACGATGCCGTACAACCTCTTAAACGGTTCAACAGTGAGTTAGTTAAGCGAATCCCATAGTTCCTGCAGATCGGGTGGAAACTCGACTTTTACGACCTCTGCGAGAATACCAAACTTCGGATGGTCAAAGTAATGTACGTCTTCACGTTGCATTCGACGTAATTCCGCCAATTCGTAAACCGGATTACGAACTTCAGACGAATTGGTGGTCTGATGTATCCACATACGCACGTCGAAGTGGATAAATCGGCCTTTTGATATCCCAAAGTAACCTTCAGTCGGATACTCCTCTAGTGACTGAAAGAAGACGTATTCAGACCTAGTCGAAAAGGGTGGCACATATTGGTGCCAATTGAAGTGCTTCACGACATGAACCCCTTCGGATCGTAGTCGCGCTGCGGTTCGAGGTAAGCGAACGTTCTGCTCATCCATGATGTAGCTAGTGCGTTCCAGCTCTTCTCGATACGTATCGATTTGTGTCAAGATTTCCTCTCTCGTGATCTCTCGTTCGTCAGCAGTCTCGTTCGATTCCTGAGTTACGTTGCGGTCGGAAACCTCACCATCTTCAAGATGCTCTTCTTGCTCCTCCTCTTGCTTTTCAATCAGGCTCGCGAGTGAGAGAACTGCGAACCAGTCCCCGAAAGGCACAAGACTGAACACTTCTGTGAAAAAAACGTCATAGCTGTCTCCGGGTGGCAGCATCCAATCTGGAAATCTACCGTACGGTGAGATATTCTCTGCTCGTGGACTTTCGACCGGATCGTCTATGCCGAATACGAACTTTGCGGGTATGAACCATGGGTCAGTTCCCGCTTCCAAATCTACAGCATGCGATTTCTTGAGTATGCGTGTGCGTTCTGTCTCCGTGAGCGGGAAGGTATGTGTCACGTTCTCTAATACAGTCGGCGCAGCGACAATCAAGTTTTCTGTGTAAATCGAGGGAGTAGAACTGGTGATCTCTGGAGATGGAGAATCCGGCTGGATAAAGATGATGACCTCAATCTCATACCAGTCGTCTAACCACGCTGGTGGTTCCGAAGACGCGCTGACACACGTGATTACGCACGATGTGACAACATAGCTTCTAAGTCGCTTCACGCAACCTTTTCGGCAGAACGCGTACTCAACTCAATGTCTTGCAGGAATCCTTCTATAAAGGTCATTCGTTCTTCTGCCTCATGGTAGGTATGGCGAATCTTCAGTTTCTTCCCACTATCAACAAGCTCATACGCTTCGCGGGGATTAGATGCTTGGACACGGTTGAGTAACTTAGCAATATCAAACAATTCATGATCGATGAATTCGATAAGACCTCCGGCGCGACTCAATCGAATCGTACCAACGCCACGCTCAACGGCATCGAGTTTGATCTTAGTTACACGGAAAAGATTCGCCATGACATCTGGAATCGACCCAAACCGGTCGACGCATTCGGCCATCAGATGATCGATTTCTAGCTTCGAGAGCGCATTCGAGATGCGTTTATAGAGTATGAGCCGTGCTTTTACGTCCGGTAGATAGTCGCTTGGAATCAACGTCGCTACTTTGAGATCGACGTCGTGACCTAACTCGAACGGCTTATCGAGATCAGGAACTCGATCACTCTTCATCGCCTCGATCGTTTCTTCGAGCATCCTAACGTAGAAATCGTATCCGACATCCATTATTTCGCCAGATTGCTCCTGTCCGAGCAATTCACCAGCGCCTCGAATCTGCATATCCTCCAACGCAAGTTTGAAGCCAGCACCTAGTTCATCGGCTTGGGCGATGGCTTCAAGTCGTCGTTTAGCCTTTGTCGTTAAAACTAATTCGGGCGCAGTTGTGAGGTAAGCGTACGCTTGGTGGTGCGAACGTCCGACTCTACCTCGGATTTGGTGCAGTTGCGCTAATCCCAGAGTGTCGGCGCGTTCAATCACGATCGTATTCGCATTCGGAACGTCGATGCCACTTTCAATAATCGTTGTACATACAAGGACATTACCGCGACGGTGGTAAAAATCCGACATAGCCTGTTCGATTTGAAGTTTCGGCATCGCGCCGTGTGCAACCAGCACACGTGCGTCTGGAATCAGTTCGCGGATCGTATCCGCGACGCTAAATATCGAGTCGATTCGATTGTGTAGATAGTAAACCTGTCCACCACGATCGAGCTCTCGGGTGATGGCATCTTGTATCTGTGACCAATCGTGCTCCGCCACAAACGTCCGAATCGCCAGTCGAGCGGCAGGGGGCGTCTCTATCAAAGATAGATCGCGTAGTCCTTCGAGTGTCATGTTTAACGTCCGTGGTATCGGAGTCGCAGTTAACGTGAGTAAATCGACATTGGCTTTCAATTGCCTCAGTCTTTCTTTGTCACGGACACCGAACCGATGTTCTTCGTCGACGATCAGCAGACCAAGCTCACTTGGCGTAACCGCAGGATTCAAGAGATGATGTGTTCCAATGGTGATATCCAGTCGACCGTCTGCTATCCGATTTAGGATATCTTCCCGTTCCTTGGCCGTTCGGTGGCGCGTTAAGTAGTCGATCTCGAGCGGCCAATCAACAAAACGGTCTTCGAACGTCTCAAAGTGCTGTCGCGCGAGAACGGTAGTAGGAACGAGCAGAAACACTTGCTTCCCCTGCGACGCGACATGAAACGCTGCTCGCATGGCGACTTCAGTCTTGCCAAACCCGACATCGCCGCAAACCATGCGATCCATCGCGCGTTCAGCGTTTAGATCGTCAATGATTGCGTCAACTGCGACCAGTTGATCGTCCGTTAACTGAAACTCACATTGATCACAAAATCGCTCAAAATCCACATCTGTCCGGTCATATGCGTAACTTTGGTTGAGTTCCCGGCGCGCGAACATACTCAATAGTTCCGCAGCGACGTCATGAACCTTGCGCTCCGCTTTTTCGCGAACTTTCCGCCACCGATCGCTCCCAAGCTGATCGATCCGAAGATCTTCTTCGTCAACGCCAACGTAGCGAGTGATCAGGTGAAGCGACGTCACGGGAATACGTAGTAGGTCGCCCTTCGCATACTCGAGCGTAACGAACTCGTTCTCGATGTTCTCTATCGCAAGCGACGTTAACCCACGGTAGACCCCAACTCCGTGGTCGATGTGTACGACCGGCGTACCAATATCGATTTCGAATAGGTTACGAATGACTAAATTTGGATCGACAGCAGATTTTCTAGCGCGCACCGTTACAGCAGCGCTGTGCGAATCGAAGAGATCGATTTCGCAGAGCACTTCGACGTCTGCAAAAGCACAACTGCGATCAATCGGCGCGACCGCAACACCTAATTGAGTCGAGGAATTCTGGAACTCTTGAAACGAATCAACGGGTGTGGGCACAATGTCGGATTTGCCGAGAAAATCCAGTAGAAATTCACGCCGACCATTGGTTTCTGCGACGAAGAGCATTCTTCGTCTGCTTATTGAAAGGTGATCTTGTAAGCGTATAAGGGGGTGTTGCGATCGGCGATTGGCAACGAGATTCGGCAACGGCTCCGAATCGATTAAGTCTGTGTACCTCTGCGAGGAATCATCTGTAACTATTTGAATCTTCGAGAACTTACTCCAGCTTTGCCTTGCTTCATCTAACCTTAGATACAGTTCATTCGGTGATAAGAGCGGCCGCTTGGGATCAAACCGAAAAGACTCGTACCTTCGTTCAATCTCCTGCCAAAACGCGTCGCCATGCTCTTGTACTTCGTCGTCGAACACGAACTGGACGTCGTCCGTAAGGTAATCGAAGAAGGTCGCAGTCTCATCAAAGAAGAGTGGTAAATAGCACTCGATACCGTCAGGGGCTACACCCGAGCTGACGTCCTGATAGTCTGGACAGTATCGGACATCTTCATCGAAACTCGCGTGCCATGCCTTTCGGAACTTTGTAATACCTACGTCGTCGATTCGATATTCGTGAGCAGGAAGAATGAAAACGCTCTCCGTCCTTTCGGTCGTGAGCTGGGTATCGATGCCGAAGTAGCGGAGACTGTCCACTTCGTCGTCAAACGTATCGATTCGAAGAGGGCGCGACATCCCCATTGGAAACACGTCCATTAGAGAGCCTCGAATAGAGAACTCTCCTGGTTCATAAACCGTATCTACCCGTCGATACCCGTTTTGCAGGAGTCGTGCGGCTTGCTCCTCAAAATTGAATCGATCGCCGACGCTCAATACAAACGAACGAGACTGCACGTAGTCGGGGGGCACCATGCGTTGCATGATTGTGCGAATCGGTACGATGAGTATGCCTTTGCGAAGGGTCGGCAGTTGATAGAGCGTCATCAATCGCTCTGAGATCAATGCAAGCGGTGGAGAGAACCGGTCGTAGGGAAGGGTCTCGTAGTCTGGAAAGGTCCGGATCTCAATATGAGGCGCGAAAAACCGGAGCTCGGCTTCATATCGGTGTGCGTTTTCTGAGTTATTGGCGACGAGTACAGTCAAACCAGTCGAATGCGACGTCAGTTCGGCGATACAACGGCTAGCAGCGCACCCGTGGACATTTGCCCAACGGCGTATCTGACCGGCACGCGGAAATGCGAGCGTAGAGGAATTCTCCATCACAGGTTTACAGTTCTTTGCTACCGCGTCCGGAGCGATCCGAATTCAGGATTAATTAGTGTGTTGTTCGCGAAAAGGCAAATAGCGACATTGCGTACGGTGCGTCGGCGATCGTATGAACTGTGCTTTAACGCTTCTTGCGGTCGCACCCGCATACGTGGCGTGAATTCTAAGAATCAGCTATATCACGCACCATCTACGTTACGAATAATCACGTCAGATGCAGCTGAATTCTGGTGAAGCAACAGTTCCTTAGCAGGTGAACTGAATACCAGCTAAATTAACTACCCCATGAACTATAGACGACGAATAATAGCTTTAGATTCAGACGGGATGTCGCGCCCTTAAATCTGTTAGAATTTTGCTTTGTCGTTCGTGTGCAGTTCGTACAAGCTGATTGATTTGACGCGATTTTCTGTATGACGTGTCATCGCCCGAACGACAATTGGTTCATGCAAACGGAGTTGCATGATCAAAGCCTCACGGATCGAGATTTCGCGTATCTCACCCATTCTGGCATTCGGTTTGGCTTCGACTGCATCGCCCTAGCTAGCTGCTACAGTTGCGATTGCATACGACACATTTGAGACGCTAACTAATCAAAAATACATGAATCCGACGGATATTCACGCGCCGGAGTACTTCCACAAAGTTGTGGACTGTCAGTGGGCTTGTCCGGCACATACACCCGTACCCGAATACATCCGCATGATCGCGGCGGGACGCTACACTGAAGCGTACATGATTAACTGGGAATCCAATGTATTCCCAGGCATTCTCGGTCGTACTTGTGATCGACCGTGCGAACCTGCATGCAGGCGCGTCCGTACAGAGGAAAAACCGGTCGCAATCTGTCGATTGAAACGGGTGGCCGCGGATCACAAAGGGAATCTCGAGCAGTTTCTGCCGCAAGTTCCGAAAAGGAAGAACGGCAAGCGGATCGCCTTACTTGGTGCTGGTCCTGCATCGCTTGCAGTAGCGCGTGACCTTTTGCCATTCGGTTACATAGTCGATATGTTCGATCGTGATCCTGCCGGTGGTGGCATGATGAGAAGCCAAATCCCTGCATACCGGATTCCTGCGGATGTATTGGAGTAGTAAGTTGAACTCATCTTCAACAATGGCATTAGCGCAACATACAACTACGAGATTACGAGCATGAAAGAAATGCTCGAAATGGACTATGACGCGTATTTCGTAGGAACGGGAGCACCACGCGGTCGCGACTTGGATTTACCCGGGCGTCGTGAAGTTGACGAGCATATCTCAATCGGCATCGACTGGCTGTCGAGCGTGGCATTTGGACATACGACGTCTATCGAAGGAAATGTCATCGTTATGGGCGGTGGTAATACAGCAATGGACTGTTGCCGCACGTCAAAACGTCTTGGTGCGGAAACCGTAACCGTCGTTGTTCGGTCAGGCTTCGAAGTTATGAAAGCCAGCGAGTGGGAAAAAGAAGACGCGATGTCGGAAGGGATTCCGATTATCAACAATCGCCCTCCCAAAGAATTCGTTCACGAAAACGGCAAACTAAAAGGCGTTATCTTCGAGTGTGTTAAGCCGATCGAAGAAGGTGGTCGTCTCAAGTACATTCCTACTGGCGAACCTGATGTTTTCATTGAATGTGATCACATCTTGATGGCGATAGGGCAGGAAAACCATTGTCCTTGGATTGAACGTGATATCGGGATCGAATTTGATAAATGGGATTGTCCGATTCTCGATGAAGTGACGCTGCAATCAACGCACCCAAAGATCTTCTTTGGCGGCGATTCGGCGTTTGGACCCGAGAACATTATCTGGGCTTCCGCGCATGCTCATCAGGCCGCAATTTCCATTCATCTGATGTGCCAGGGAAAGGATCCAAAATCTGATCGGCCGCCCGAAGGCTTGAATCTAATCAGCCAAAAGATGGGCGTCCATGAGTGGGCCTATGACGCAGAACACGATGCGTCGAAACGCTACCTCGTACCGCATGCAAATCGAAGACGTTCCCTCGAGAACATCAAGGTAGAGGTTGAGTTAGGGTTCGATGAAATACTCGGTAGTCGTGAAGCACAGAGATGTCTAAATTGCGACGTTCAGACGGTGTTTACCGAAAAACTCTGTATTGAGTGTGACGCATGTGTCGACATTTGCCCGATGGACTGCATCACGTTCACCGCGAACGCCGAGGAAGATCGACTCCGAAATTACTTAACTGCTCCGGCATCGAACCTAGAACAAGCCCTCTACGTATCGGAAGAGCTCGAGACTGGACGTGTGATGGTGAAGGATGAAGACGTGTGCCTTCACTGCGGACTTTGTGCCGAACGATGTCCAACCAATGCTTGGGATATGCAGAAATCAATCATCCACATCCCACAACTAGGATCGTACGCTGAATGACAAGCTACAACGATTTTGTCATTCGATTCGCGAACGTCAACGGCTCAGGATCCGCGAGCGCGAATGGGATGTTTGCGAAAGCGCTCTTCAGAATGGGTATTCCTGTCGCATCGCGCAATATCTTCCCTTCGAACATCCAAGGACTGCCGACTTGGTTTGAGGTCAGAGTTTCAGAAGAAGAGTATTTTGGCCGCCGAAGCGAAGTAGACATCATGGTTGCGATGAATGCAGAGACGTTCGAACAGGATGTCGCATCGTTGCGGTCTGGTGGGTATCTCGTCTACGACAGTACCAAAGGTCGAGATCCAAAACTTGCGCGTGACGATGTGGTGCCGATCGGTGTGCCCATTTCACGGTTGATTTTGTCTGAATTCACAGATCCAAAACAGCGTCAGCTATTTAAAAACATCGTCTATCTTGGTGTCCTTACGTCGTTACTAAATATCGACTTCAGCGTTATTACCAACATGGTTTCAACGCAATACAAAGGCAAAGATGAACTCATTCAACCAAACATCCATGCTCTTGAGATGGGGCGTTCATATGCTCAAAGCTACTTGGATTGCCCACTACCAATCCAAGTTCGACATTCTGAACGACTTGGTGGTCGGATTTTTATCGATGGTAATGAAGCTGCGGCACTCGGCGCAATCTACGGTGGTGCGACAATCTGTGCGTGGTACCCGATAACACCCTCGACATCGATGGCAGAGGCGTATGAAAAACATGCAAGCAAATTGCGAGTCGATCCAGACACAACGGAGCACAAGTTCGCGATCATCCAAGCGGAGGACGAGTTAGCAGCTCTAGGTATCGTCATCGGAGCGGGTTGGAACGGTGCGAGAGCGTTTACAGCGACGAGTGGACCCGGTATCTCTCTGATGACGGAATTCCTCGGGCTCGCTTACTTCGCAGAAATCCCAGCCGTCCTTTTTGATATCCAACGTGCGGGACCTTCTACTGGAATGCCGACACGAACTCAGCAGGCGGATATTCTGGCGGCGGCATACGCATCGCACGGTGACACGAAACACCCATTGCTCTTCCCCTCAACCCCGCGCGAGTGTTTCGATTTCGCTGCTAACGCCTTCGATTTCGCCGATCGACTTCAGACGCCAATTCTCGTAATGAGCGATCTCGACCTAGGTATGAATGAGATCACGTCAGAAGCACTTGAGTGGGACGACCATCGTAAATATGACCGAGGCAAGGTACTCGACGCCGACGATCTTGACAACATGGAAGTTTTCGGTCGCTATCTTGATGTTGACGGCGATGGAATCGGTTACCGAACCTTACCGGGAACGCATCCTTCCAAGGGGTCGTTCTTCACCCGCGGCACGTCACGTGATGAATACGCTACATACACAGAAGATCCTGATGCGTATAGCAAGAACATGGATCGGTTGTTATCGAAGTGGGAGACAGCAAAGACTGTATTACCGTCCGCGGTGATTCGCAGTGAAGAACGTCGCGCCGGCATCATCTATTACGGCACGACCAGCACGCCGATGTCTGAATGCCTAGACATGTTGGACGAACAAGGGATTGAACTTGATACCATGCGTATTCGAGCGTTTCCGTTTGGTCCAGAAGTCGTCGAATTTATCGATAACCATGAAATCGTTTTCATGGTTGAACAGAACCGCGATGCGCAAATGAAGATGCTGATGACAAATGAGCTGGATTTACTGCCGTCGAGTATCCAATCGATTTTGTACTACGGTGGAATGTCCATTTCTGCTGACTTTATCGTCGATGAAGTCTTGTCGTACTATCAAACTAACAACATTCCACGAATCAAGGTGGTGTCAACGTGACCTTCGTCGCAAAACCTAAAGTCCATCACCCACTACTTCAATTCAACGAAATAGGTTTAACTCGACGGGATTACGAAGGCGCGGTATCGACGCTTTGTGCAGGATGTGGTCATGATTCTGTCAGTGCTGCGGTCGCTATGGCGTGCAACGAACTGGCGATACCACCACATCGGTTCGCGAAGATCTCCGGGATCGGGTGTTCGTCAAAGACACCGAGTTATTTCCTTGGTGCATCGCACGGATTCAACTCAGTTCACGGTCGAATGCCATCCGTTGCAACGGGGGCGAATCTCGCCAACCACGAGCTCCACTGCATTGGTGTTTCTGGTGATGGGGATAGCGCCTCCATTGGCGTAGGGCAATTCGCTCACATCGTGCGCCGAAAAGTCAACATGCTTTATATCGTTGATAACAACGGAACGTACGGACTCACTAAGGGTCAGTTTTCTGCGACAAACGATCGAGGCTCCACAAGCAAAAGGGGTGTCCCCAATCTATATTCACCAATCGATCTCGTTTCGATGGCGCTGCAAATCGGTGCGAGTTTTGTTGCTCGGAGCTTCTCTGGCGACAAGCAGCAACTGGTGCCTTTAATCAAAGCCGCGATCATGCACAAAGGCTTCGCATTTATCGACGTGATATCGCCATGTGTCATGTTTAACAACCACAATGGTTCGACGAAGAGCTATCAATATGTTCGCGAGCATACTGCTTCGATGGTAGATGCCCAGCTCGTGATGCCACACGAACAGATCGAGATTGAGTATGCGCCTGGAACACTCAAAGAAGTCGATATGCCAGATGGTAGTGTTCTACGCCTGCGCAAGATCTCCGAATCCTATGATCCGCACGACCGGGTCGGGGCACTAAATCATGTTCAGCGCGCACAGGAGCAAGGTGATGTCATTACAGGTCTGCTTTATGTAGACCTTATCGCTTCTGATATACACGAGGTACTGGAAACGCCAAGTAAACCACTTAATAAACTAAGCGAAGCAGATTTGTGTCCAGGATCAGAAGCATTGACCGCTGTCAATGCGAGTTTCAGATAAACCGAGCTGGTTACATGGTGTTTTCGGTTTGACCTGACGATCTATAACGAGAACTGAACGGTCGCCCAGAATTTCGTCGCATCTACGCCAAAAGGTGTCGGTTGCCATTCTTCGTTTGCCTGGTAGTTCGCGAACTTCAGGATCCACTTATATTTGCCGAATGAACGTGTAGCCGCAACATCAATTTCGTTTCCGTACGACGGCAAGTTACTAAAGTTGGTGTCAAATCGGTGTAGACCCAGCGTGAAATCCCATCCGAGAATGCGCTCTTTGATACGGATTTCTATATTGCGAAGCCCGTCGGGCGGCGTATTCACGAGAAACTTGTCTGCCGCACCGGCGTAGCCGTGTAAAGTGGCTAACGGTGTTTTGAAAGAATACCTACCATCCCCTTCCAAGAGCGTCGCATTGAGCGTGACGCTGCCCGTGGTATTGTCCTCGCGGAAGTTTGAGAAGTCGACACCAATTGAAGAATGTATATAGAACAATCGATCGTAGTCAAATGCATCATGTAGCGACGATTGTGAGGCAAATTCGACCTTGCAGCTGCCTTTCCAACCAAACTTTGCAGCATCTTCAAAACAAGGGCTATCGAGCGCAAGTCCGATCGTACGAGACGACAAAAAGATGTTCTCAACAAAATCCAGGTTGTATAGATAGCCTGTGATCGTACCAAAGTTATCTGGATCCCACGTTCCCCGAATCGCTAGACCGTCGATATCCCACTCCCTTGCACTTCGGCTAGGATGATCGCGACCAAGTACGCGGTAGACCTTTTCTACTAGCGCAGTTTCGAGTCTGAATTTCTCGGCTATCGTCGCATCAACGGTGAGCGCGTCATAGGATTGATTGTTCTGTCGCCACGCCACCGTTCCCAGAAATCGCTGCGGTAACGCACCGTGGTTGATGTATTGGCGACCATATCGTATCAGCGTTGAGTCGCCTCGGTATTCGACGAAAGCTTCTTCTAATTCAGTACCAGAAGGATCAACTTCAGTCGCATACTGAGTCTGACCATTCGTTCCACCATCGTTGTATGTATCGATGCCGAAGTCGTTGACGTGTTCCGCAGCAAATACCGCGCGGAAGTTACCCATCTGAGGGGTACGAAGCGTCATCAGCAACCGTGCGGTGAGCGCATTCGCATCGTCATTGATGTTGTCATTAATGTTTGCATAGCGAATCCGAACGTCTGCGGAATACCTGTCGTTTTCGCATGTCGCCTCTTGTGGACATTCATCATCGGCAAGCACAAAAGGACAAGCCAATGTCGCACAGACAGCTATAAGCCCTAGTCTCATAAACGGCATGATTCGATTCATAACAAGATGTCCATATTAAACGCAGAATGCGACGTAGTGTGGGCCGTTCGCTGGAGTATTCAATATGATCGAATCCGACGTCTCGTTCTTATCATTCGCACCTACTAACCTATAGAAACGACGGATTCCATTGGCGCTACCACATCTTGACGACTACTTTCCTGATTGGAAACGTCGCGAAGAAAAAGCGGAGGCGATGATCCCGATCATCGGCAAACTCTACCGTAAAAATGTCGTTACGTACTGCTATGGTCGAGCGCTTTACAACCAAAGCGTAACCGACATCATGCGCACCCATCGATTTGTGCGGCAAGTCGCCAAAAACGAACTGTCGGAAGACGAGAGTTATCCGCTTCTATGCGCGCTGAGCGAACTTGATCTAGGTCCATCTCATATCGATGTTGGCAAGCTCACTGTCAAATACATGGAGCTGCAAGAGAACGGACATCCCGTACCATCTGAAAGGGAGTATGCAGCAGATGAGTGCAGCGAAGTTATTGGACGTCACATAAAGCCACTCAGCAAACCGCAAGATATAGTGTTGTACGGATTCGGCAGAATCGGAAGACTATTAACGCGCTTGCTCGTCGAAAAAACCGGCGGCGGTGATCAACTGAGACTTCGAGCGATCGTTGTCAGACCGGGGAATGACGGCGATTTAGAAAAACGCGCAAGCTTGCTCCGTCGAGATTCGGTGCACGGCGCTTTTAAGGGCACTATCCGTGTAGATAACGAGAATCAGTGCATCATAGCGAACGGCAATCAGAATAATCTATTCTGATAGTCCAAGTGAAATTGACTATACGGATTACGGGATCGAAGATGCCGTCGTAATCGATAACACTGGCGCGTGGCGCGATGAAACTGGCTTACGTCAACATCTTGAAGCGAAAGGGATTGATCGTGTTATCGTGACTGCACCTGGCAAGGATGGTGTGCCAAACATCGTTTCAGGAATCAACTCACACTTGTTATCCCACAATGACAAAATACTTTCGGCCGCATCCTGTACTACGAACGCAATCGTCCCAATTCTCAAGGCAGTAAACGATGAATACGAGATTGCACATGGTCACATGGAGACTGTACACGCCTACACACCTGATCAAAACCTTTTAGACAACTACCACAAGAAGAACCGTCGAGGACGCGGCGCGCCTTTGAACCTTGTCATAACAGAAACCGGCGCTTCAAATGCAGTAGCCAATCTGCTCCCTGAACTAGAAGGGAAGCTAACCGGAAACGCCATCAGAGTACCTACACCGGATGTTTCGCTCGCCATCCTGAATCTGCGTTTAGAGAAGAGCACGGATAAACAAGCCTTTAACGATTACATTCGCGACACGGCTCTTAATTCGGCGCTTCAACGTCAGATTGACTTTGTCGAAACACCAGAAATCGTGTCATCTGACTTCATAGGTAATCGACATGCTTGTGTCGTCGATGGCGAAGCGACGATCGTTGACGATGGTAAGCGTGTTGTCCTCTATGTCTGGTACGACAACGAATTCGGTTACTGCTGCCAAGTGATTCGAGTTGTGCAGAAATGGGCTGGTATTAGTTATCCTCTCATACCCGGCGATGTTGCCAAAACCGGATTCGGTTGATTTATCATTATTGAACATCTCGCACACACGTTTACGTAGTTATCGGTCACCATGAACGCGTTGCTCATACTTGGGGTCGTCGCAGCGGTTGTGCTGCTCTGGATCATGAAAACGCGCTCTGCAAGAAGGCGTTGGGTCGAAGAACTCGACTTAATCGGGCAATGGGATCTTGAAGGCGACAACAAGAACAATAATCGGATTGAGTTTATTGGGGCGCGAGGTGATGCCGGAAACTACATGGCAAGCACCGACGATACGCTCGAATCTGGAAACTGGCATCTAACCAGTTACTTCCTCGTACTCGAACCCAATGATGGTGAACCACAACGTCACGAACTACGTCGTTTTGAACCGGGGCGCATCGGCATAAACGGTCCTGGTCGCGAAAAACAAATCTACCGAAAGAAGCGCGTTTCGAACATCATCAAACTTCACGAGCATCACTCAAAGAATCCTTGAGCTGTTCGAGTGTTCTGAACCTCGATTCCGCTACTTCGTTTGGGAATAGGTAAGCGCTCCCAACAATCGCGACGCTCGCGAGCGCGAACGCCGGAATCATCTCGTAAACGCTCGCAAATATCCCACCGTAGTTCAAGCCAAGATTGTGCCACACTAGTGTAGTTACTGCGCCCGTCACCATTCCTGCGACGATGGAATCCCCAGTCGTACGCCGCCAGAATAAAGCGAAAAGCAATGCGGGACCGAAACTCGCGCCTAGTCCTGCCCAAGCGTACGCGACGACATCCAATATGACGCTGTTCTCGTTAAACGCGATTACACCCGCGCTGATCGCAACCCCAATCACTACTAACCGACTAATAAACAGCTTGTGACTCTTGATATACAGAAGGTCATTGACGATACTCGTCGATGCAACGATAAGCTGAGAGTCCACTGTACTCATGACTGCCGCAAGGATCGCCGCGATCAAGAGCCCGGCCAACCAAGGGTTTAGAAACAGCTCCGCGATTCTTATGAAGATCGTTTCTGGGTCGGCCAGATCTGGCACCGCCGCGCTGCCTACTACCCCCACGGCAATTGCACCGAGCGTAGCTACGAACATCCACGACATGCCGATCGCTTTCGCGAGCCCAAGCTCTCGAGGCCGTTTGATCGCCATAAAACGCGCAAGTACGTGCGGTTGACCGAAATAGCCAAGTCCCCAAGCGAGAAGGCTAACGGTACCAATGGCACCTACGCCAGTGAAACTAAAGTCAACATCTCGCACCTCGATCGTTTGTGTCACGAACATCGGAAGCGCGATGAGCGCAATGAGCATCAGTAACGCTTGAAACGCGTCGGTCCAGCTTACCGCGAGGAATCCACCTGCAACCGTGTAAACCATGATCACGGCAACGCCGACAGCGACTGCCATTTGATAGTCCCAACCCATGACGGATTGAAATAGCTTGGCACTTGCGACAAAACCAGCCGAGGTATAAACGGAAAAAAACACTATGACGACAAGACTGCTGACCAATCGCATTGGTACGCCGTCGTAGCCTGTTCGCAACTTAAAAAACTGAGGTAGTGTGGCTGCTTCCTCTTCATACGCGCTAGCGTATCGTCGCAAACGCGGCGCAACGAAGTGCCAATTCAGGTACGCGCCGATTAATAAGCCGATAACTATCCACGACTCCGACACACCCGCAAGATACACCGCACCAGGTAATCCAAGTAACAACCAACCCGACATGTCACTTGCGCCGGCAGATAAAGCTGCAACGGGGGCAGAGAGTGAACGCCCACCAATGTCGTAGTCGAAATCGGTTTTTGTTCGACGATACGCATATAGTGTAATCAGGGCGATTACTACGTAATAGAGAAAAAAACCTAAACTGAATTCATTCATAAACGCGAAGCTTCTAAGCGATGTACTTCATCGAACAAAGTGCATATTTGACAGATTCGGTTCGAGGAAGTGTGCCGACAACCGGAACGATGGGTGTTTCAAGTCGCGGTGTAACTGATCCGATGGGAGCATCGTGTCGCGGTTACCAGTGACAACGATCGAGAACGTGCTTCCGGCAACAAGGTCTGCGGCGCACACATATCTCTCCTGCTGAACCATGGAATGGCGCGAACTACCGCGAAATGAGGTGCTCTTGATTGCCATCGAAGAATTCAAAATACATCGAAAATGTCAGCTGCTCGACTATTCGTATCTAACAACGCTTGGAAACGAGCACGATTGACGTCGGCGGGATCATTCGTGTATTAGTCGAATATTGATGTCCGAATAGCACAATTCGGATTCTTATATCGTACGGAAGCTGTCTAGTAACGTCTTTGTTGGTCTCTCCGGGAGGTCGAAACGTTCGATATGATCATTCGACCCTTGGATATGCAGCACCATTTCTCCAGATACGAGAACCCGTCATTATTTTGTCAATCCGGCGTTGTCAAACCACAACCACACGTGGCGATCCGAGTTCCTCGGTAGGTTGCGATACAAACTGACTTTCGCAGTAGCCAAGTGCACTTAGTCCAACATCGAGAACAAAATTAGCCTAACTCGAGTTCATCGAATATTCGTGCCTCGGCATGCCTGAAACCGAGTAGCGTTAGAATCGGAGCTGGATTACGCACTCTTGCACGAAATGCAGACTCGAGATTCGATTCCACATACGATCTCTCTCGTACTTTTAGCATGCGCATGGGCACTCTTTCTTTCGGCGTGTTCGATCGCGTCGGTGAATGAGTGTGAAGGCTTGAATTGGCACACCCAAGGGGTCACGGCTGGAACTTTGGGGACATCAGAGCACGAAGCGCGACTTAACTTTGAGACCTGTGCTGAAGGTGCGCTTCAGTTTGAACGCGATTCTTACATCGACGGCTACCGGAAAGGAATCGACACATACTGCACCAAGGAAATTGGATTCGTTGCAGGATTGAAAGGCTCCGTCTATCAGGATGTCTGTCCAGAGAACAAGGAAGGGTCATTCCTCACAGAATACAACGCTGGCATCGCGTTGTTTATCGCTGATGTCGAACTCCGTGCGGCAAAACTAGCTTTCGCTAGCTCCGCTGCACCAAGTACGTTTATCGGTTCGCCTCCTAGTGCTGAGCATAACCGCTTTCGCTTAGAAACGTTCCCACAAACGACAGAGACTGCCCGAGCCCTCTTAAGTCAAATGCGATGGCAACAACCTCAAAGGTCTGGAGAAGTAACTCTTAGAACCTACGGAAGGCGAGACCTCACTTCTGTGATCAGTCGATGTGAAGCAGCAAAAAAAGTCGCTGAGGAACTCGGCTTTATGATCGACGATGTCTGTTAATCTGAGATATCCTGCGTAACTCTCAAATAGGCTAGTTTCCACTTGCAGTCATGCAGCGCCGCAGACTACGATGGACTGCGTCGTTAACCCGTAAATAGAGCGCACAGAAACTCCACCAACAAAACTGCTTCGTCGGTATTAATCCGCACCAGCACGCTGCTACACAAGACTGTACTTCGTCGAGCCTGAATTTGTGATTTCTTAATTAGTCGAGAACTCGTTCGCCATGAGGATTCGGTAAACGAGAAAATACACAGCAGGCACTCTGTGATGCCGCATCGAGGACGAATTCGGACCTTCTAAAATGGCTGCGTATGGCAGTTTCACGTAAGAAACACTACTCACGAATCCACGCGGCGCTTGACCGGGTCTTGGCACTTTTGCCTTCGAGGCAGTCTGTGGATTGGTCTGATACGACTGCAGCGCACTGGCGTTCCGACGTATTCGGCGGTGGTTTTGAGCGAATCGAGGAACTTCCGACCATCGAGCTCGACGACTTACTCGAAATCGACCGCCAGAAAGATGAACTTGTTACCAATACGCGACAGTTCTGTATGGGATTGCCCGCCAACAACGCACTTCTCTGGGGTGCGCGAGGCACCGGGAAGTCTTCTTTAATTCAAGCTATATTGAACCAGTTCACGTCGCAGGGTTTGCGTGTCATACAGGTCGAAAAAGGTTCCCTCTCCGATATCGCTAGCATCACCGCTAAATTAGTCGATAGACGCTATCGATTTCTGATTGTCTGTGACGACTTGTCCTTCGACGAAGATGATGATGGTTATAAGCAGTTAAAAAGTGCATTGGAAGGTAGTGTATTCGCAAGTTCAGCAAACGTATTGATCTATGCAACGTCTAATCGACGTCATCTGATCACTGAATATATGCGAGATAACTTGAGCTCCACTCAATCTCGTGGGGAACTTCACGAGTCAGAAGCAATCGAAGAGAAGATCTCATTGTCTGATCGCTTTGGGCTATGGCTTTCATTTCATCAATTCAAGCAGGACCAGTATTTGCGTGTCGCGGAGTATTGGTTCAAGAAACTTGCGCAAGAGCATGGATTGAAAGTGAACTGGACGCAACAGTTGCGACAGGATTCGCTTACTTGGGCGCTGAATCGTGGCGTTCGAAGCGGACGCACAGCCAATCATTTCGCGAAGTACACGGTAGGAAAAACACTTCTTGAACATTCGGAGAACAATATATAAAACACAAGTCGTTGCCCTCTTCTTAACGGCGGTCGCAGCATACGCCAGCGCTGACAAAATCGAACTGAGTAACGGCGATAGGCTAACTGGAACACTTATCGGTATTTCCGGTCAATTAGTCGAATTCGATACGGGATATGCCGGTTTGCTTCGGATTCAGCAGGATCACGTAACAACGATTGAATCAGATAAGCGGTTCCTGATCGTCAGCGATGATGGCAGTCGCAATGCTGTTAATTTTGCCGCGAGCATTGATGTAAGTTCGATACAAATGGCTCGCAGCGATGCTGAAATTCTCCTTGGGGGAGCGTCGGTGCTATCAAATGAAGTTGATCTGTCAGCTTCGTACTCCACCGGAAATAGTTCGACTCAAGTCTATCTGCTTACGACGGAATCTCAGTTAACGCGTCCTGAGTCGGAGCATGTGTTGAAGTCGGCTTTTCATTTCGATGTTGCAGAAGGTGAACAGTTAAAGAATCAACTGAACGTAAACTACAAGACACGAAATTTCTTTCGTGATAAATGGTTCTATGCGCTCAATGCGGATGGATTTCGTGACCCCCTCAAAGCGATCGACTTGCGAGTTGCGCCTACGCTTGGGATCGGTCATAGATTTTGGGACCACACTTACAGTGCTCTGACCGTAGAAATCGGCGTCGCTGCGATATTTGAACAATCAGATGAACTGACCTCTGAGCGTCCCGCGGTTAGTTGGGAACTTGACTTTACGAGAAGGTTCTTCGGGGGTCGACTCGAAGCGTTTCATGAACATAGACTCCTGACTGCGATCGATGACGGTTTTGTATTCGATAGCTCAAACGGCTTGAAATATGCGTTCGTACAAAATATCAGTTTGAATCTTCTTGCGAACCTTAAGCACGACACAAATGTTCCTGAAGGGTTTGATAAGACTGACATAACTTACGTCACGGGAATCGGTCTCACGTTCTAATCTGTTACGTCACTGAAATCCTCTCAAATTGCATGTGCGAAACCACGAATCTTGTTATTACAATTCGCGCCGCAATTTCCTGCGTCCCCTTCGTCTAGTGGCCCAGGACACTGGGTTTTCATCCCAGCAACAGGGGTTCGACTCCCCTAGGGGACGCCAACTATCACGGGCACATTCTGTCGTCGTCCATTGTAGATCGACGTCAACTTCGACTACAACACCTGGTTATTTCGAAGGATGAAAATGCCACGATACTGTTCTAACTTATTGCTCGTTCTTTCTCGACCAGTCAATCCAAATCGGTGTAAACCGCGTTGACAGGTGCTCACGACCTTGTTATCGTCGGCGCAGGTTTCGCCGGACTCGCGTGTGCAAAGCGTGCAGCAGAACTTGGACTTACCGTTCTAGTGATTGACCATCAACCCGCTCCCGGACGATATATCCACACTACGGGTATTCTCGTTCAAGAAGCTCAATCAACGTGGCCTGCACCGGCGAAGCTGGTCCGAGAGATAAGTCGAATCCGACTCTACGCTCCTAGTCTTCGTCATATCGAACTTCAAAGCAAGGGATACCACTTCTTTTCGACCGAAACTGTGGGTCTAATGGCGTTTCTTGCAGACGAAGCTCGTTGGGCCGGCGCTGAGGTCCAGTTTAACAAGGAGTTCGTTGGCGCGAAATCCAATCGTGGAAAACTGAGACTGACCGGGCTCGGAATCGAAACCCGTTATCTCGTTGGCGCAGACGGAGTGCATTCAAAGGTAGCACAGGATGCGGGATTAGATCGGAACACTAGATTACTCAAAGGTGTGGAATGGGAGTTCGAACCAATCGATCGTGCGGATGATTGCTTACACTGCTTCGTGGATCCGAAACGCGCACCCGGTTACATAGGGTGGATTGTTCCAGGAGTCAACGCGACTCAGGTCGGCGTAGCCGTCAATCAGCGCCAAAACACGGATATCAATTCGTTCGTCTCACATCTCGACCCGCGATTCGACTTACGCACCCGACGTGTCATCTCCAAACGTGGTGGCATGATCCCGATTAATGGGTTGTTACGTAACTTCTATCAAGAACAAACAATGCTCATCGGCGATGCGGCGGGTATGGTCTCTCCCTTGACGGCTGGGGGTATCCATCGGAGCTATTGTTACGGCAAACTAGCTGCCGATGCCATCGCGGACTATCTCCAAAATAATGGACTAAATCCAGGAGTCGTCGTCCAAGCCGCATATGACGACGCTCGATGGAAACATGCTGCGCGATGGTGTTTCGACCACCTTCCATTGACTAATTTCATGGAGTGTGGGATAGGGCTCGCAAGTTTGTTCAAACGTGTGGCAGGAAAGATATTCTTCGATCGATTTGCAGTCGATTAAAAATGAATGCACGGATTCGGTTCCTAGCCTCGAGTCTTTTGTATCAAGTTTCGAGAGGTGATCGTTCATGTACTATGACAACGCAGCACGCGTTATCGTGGAATTCGACTAAAGAATTCGCGCCGATGAATATCTATCATTGAAATCACGCCCGAGCTTAGACAAACCTGACAATGATCCTTGGTGAGAAAATTGACTCTGGCGCATTAATCCTCCTGGACGGCGGTATTGGTTCTGAGATCGAACGCCTCGGCGGTGAAATGCACATCAACGCATGGTGCGGTGTGGCGAATAAGACACATCCTGATACAGTACGAAGCGTTCATGAGTCTTATTTGAAAGCCGGATCCGATGTCATCACAGCCAATACCTTTGCTACATGTCGCCACGTACTTGAAGCCGCAGGCTGTGGCGATGAAACCGTCGCCATTAATCGTCGGGCAGTCGAACTCGCACAAGAAGCGCTCGATATTGTCGCACCAGAGCGGCCAGTCGCTATAGCGGGTTCAATTTCTAACCATATTGCCTGGGTAACAGGAACGGTAGCATGTGATCCCGATACCCGTCCATCGACGTATCGTGAAGCCGAGAATTACCGTGAATGGTTAGATATCCTCGCAGAAGCTG
>JAPOVY010000044.1:0-21628 GCA_026707905.1 Gammaproteobacteria bacterium
TAACGTAAAGTTGTCCGTCGCATGTCCATGCTCTTGAATGTTCTGTAACATGGTGCGCCAGTCCTTTGTGGTCATGTGCAGGTAAAAGTCACAATCGTCGAGCTGCGCTTTAGTGATCTTTTCAGCTTGGCTACACTCGAATCCTTCAAATGTAAGTCGAAATAACTCTCGCCCGACCTGTACACCGACGACACAATTGCATGTACCACTTCCCGCGCCATGCATCGCGTCATCTTTGTTGTATATATCACGTACGGCGTCGAACCACGCTACCGAGGGGAATTTCGCCATCAAACTAGCTATCGGCTGAATGCCGTTGGTCTTTCTGAAACACCCTCGGGAGTTGCTCGATCGTAACTGGCAATCTCAAGTACTGACACGCATCAAGCAGCTCCTGAACGTATTCATCGAGCATCTCGTAAAACACGAGCATACCTTCATTACGCGCACCTGCGATTCCACCACCGAAAACTATCGCCAATGCTTCGCGTAATACAGGATCACGTAGATCACGATTGAACATCCGAAATCCGATCGCTAATGTCGTCAGAATGGATCCTTGCTTATCCGGTGCGTGTGCTAATGCGTACTTGATGTGTTCAACACCGTAGGTGATCAATCGAGCGAAGTCTTGCGTAACACATTCGTAAATCTTGCGCTCGACACCGTTGTACGCGAATCGGTTTAGGTACCGGATCATCACCTGCGTAAACAAAGCTCGAATTAATATCAGCCCCGTTACGGTCTCGGTCCAACCGCTGCTACTTTCGAGCAGCAGTCGACTTACCTGACAAGGGCCTTCGTACCCAAGACCACCACCGTTTACCAGCGCACGCTTGCGAAAAGCTTCGTGCCTACGCGTCGCGTCCAAACTAGTCGTCGCGAGGAACTGCTTAACTTCGTGATAGCCGTAGGCCATCTGATGTTGCCAACTTGTTATCACCTCGACGTCGATGATCGCATATTGACAGATTTCCGTGCAGACTTGACAGATTGCGCGCTCGATATCCTCTGGTAGTGGATGGATCGCCTTCCAATCAACGTCAGTCGCAGGCGCCCACCGTCGTTGTATCGCTTCCTCGTATAGATCAGCTGCACACGGCGCCCACAAGTCGACCTTGTCTTTTATCTGAATTGCGACGGGCGGTGTCCCCGTAACGCCGATCGCGCCACGCGGATTTCGTGATCGATCCGGCCAATTCATCGGGATTTCCCCGTATAGCCCGACATTCAGACTACCGAGGGTAAGACCTTTCTTTCCAGGTCTCACGCGAACGCCCCATTCGCGCCACTGATTCATCCAATTGAGGCGTGGTTCGGGTACCTCGACCTCAAGTTCCTCTTTGGTGAGCGTCAGCGCTGGTCTGACGCGATCTGCGTCTTTCGCAGTTGCCATTTCCTAAACCTTTCTGCGTTTAGTTGGCAACGTTTGCCATCATGTGACCCAGTCGCGACCGGCCATTCTTGAACCGATCACCGAAACCAGCAGATGTCACGCGCTTCTGATACTCCTGAAGCTGACGCTTCCGTATAGAAACTAGCTTTCGAAAGCCTTCATCAAAGTACTTGCGACCGCCACCAAGCATGATTGACAGCGACTCCGAGGTCTGGTTGAGCTGACCTGCGGGATTTGCTGCGTCAGTCAACATACCGGCTTCTGCTTCGTCAAGATACGACTCGATTTCTTCACGCCGTTCAGGAGCATTCGCAGCCATGTAACGCATGTGCATCACGCCAAATGCCACATGTCGCGCTTCGTCTTGCGCACAAAGTCGGTAAATGGCCTTTTCGGCGTCGTTGTACGCCATCAATTCACCCATGCGGAAGATCGTCAGTACTGCGCCTTCACCCGAAAGATGCAATCGTGAGGACATTTCAGTGAAATCTCGAGCCAAATCGATGCCGCCAACGAAACCTGCAGTGGCACCCGTCGCACGCATGAGGCCACCACCATTAACAAGCGCGCGTTTGCGAAAAACGTCCATGTGACGTGATTCGTCCATGACCTGAGCCATCAATACATTGCGCGCTTCATAGAAATCAGGCGATGTCTTGGAGACCCACCTACTCGGCACGTCGCCAGCAACGAACTCCACTTCTGTCAGGAAGGTTGCCATCTGACATTGAGCTTGTTCAACGTCGTCCGGAAGTGGCTCAATCGTGTCCCATGGAATGTCCGTGGCAGAACTCCACTGACGCTGCAGCGCTTCTTCATACAGAAAGGATGCGTTCTCGAGCCAGATCTCGCTTTTCGTGCGAACTGTGTAGTTGCCAATCGGCATGCTACCTGGGCGAGGTACGGCGCCGCGCGGCCGTCCGCTTAGATTGCGACTCTCCTCTGGAGTCTCCGCATATGAGCCAACTTGAATGTCCGCGAGTGTTAAACCGTTCTTGCTCGGTTCGGCATGAGTACCCCACTCGCCTTGTTTTTCCATCCAACCTAAATCCAGTTCGAATTCAGCGCCGTTTTGCGTTTGTTGATCCATGTGTACGTCGTACTTCCGGTCGAGTCCTAGCGGCTCACAGCCGCTCAATGAGCGTGTTTGGTGTGGCTTTGTTGGTATGTAGAGCGATACACCCCACCTACCTTTTCAGAACGTGGCAAGCCTCTGTAGATTTTAACGACAGCGCATCCGACAATCATCAGGAAAATGAGTCCAGAACAGACAATCAACTCAAACCTACAATGAGTGACGACCATCAGTCATCGAAATCGAGAGACATGTTGCGAAAACTGCTAACCGCGACCGTGCTTGGCCTGCTGCTCTGGCCGAGTATGGCTACCGCCGCCGACTATCTAGATGAGTCTCTTCGAGCGGAAGTCGGTGCACTGATCGCGTCTGTCCAAACCGACCCGACCAATGCGGAGAACGTTCGCCAACGTGCCGATGTACTCTGGCGATGGACCAATAAATGGGCATTAGCTGGGCGCTTCGTACCTGTGAATCTGACAACCGCAGTCACCGGAATTCTGGGAGTCGATGGTCCAACACGTCCAGCACAGCATCGTCGAATCGATGGCTACGTCAATCAACTTGCGTTCATTGATGAAGATCCACGAAGACTCGGATCACTTAAGGCAGAAGGTGGTCCATTCATGGCCGAATCTTTCGGTACCTTAACACAAACATTCGTTGTAGGCACCGCGGATATTGAGACCGGTGGTGGATTTTTGGTTGGTCGTCACTTTATGGCAGGTTATCGGTTCCAAACCGTCGACACCAGCGCGGATAACTACATTTCAATTGACACGTCAAACCCAAACGTTGAGTTTACCGTCGACTCTACCCCGCTGAGCGGAATGCACGGTGGGTTCCGAGGTGCTACCGGTGCGCTTGTTTTCCGAGTGTCAGAGGGCACATTGACACGAGGCGACCAGGTGACGATCGTTTACGGCGACTCAAGCCACGGCGGTCAAGGGCTTCGAATGCCTGACATCGGAACGGACTTCATGGTGTTCCCTATATATGTCGCTTTTGACGCAAGCGATCAATACGTCGCCTTACCCATCCAACCAGTCTCCATCGTAGGAAGCGCGATCGACGGCGTTCATGGCTTTGCCCCATCGATCGTCAAAACAGGTCAGCCATTTGAAATCTCGGTACGCGCCCGTGATCGCTTCTACAACCGACCCTCCGATCCCTCACCTGCTTGGGTCGTGAAACTGAATGGCGAAACCGTCGCAACGACTCAACCGTCGGAGAGCGCTATTTCGCGAGTTGAGCTTTCTGACGGTGTACCGAATCCTGGTGTGTATCACCTGACAATCGAATCTGTGGACGGGACCTTTTCGGGATATGGCAACGTGATCCTCGCAGAAGACGAACCAGAACGTTACATATATTGGGGCGACACCCACGGTCATTCTGGGTTCGCCGAAGGCCTTGGAACTCCTGATAGGTTTATGGTCTGGGCGAAAGAAGATGCTGCGCTAGATTACGTCACGCACTCTGAGCATGACATCTGGATGGATGACTTTGAATGGCAGGTGTTGATCGACAACGTTAAAAAATACAGCGATCCAGACTTCATCGCGTTTCTTGGATATGAGTGGACGAGGAGTAAATCCCTCGGTGGTCATCACAATGTGCTTTTCCGCACTGCAGAAGGTCGTGAACGGGTACCCGCACAACTGTTTGGCACCTTGTCCCAACTGTATCGCGGACTTCATAAATACCACGATCCGAACGATGTCGTCGTCATCCCGCACGCACACCAGCCCGGTAACTACCGACTGGTTGACCCGGATTTGGAACCTCTCGTCGAAATCATGTCTCAACATGGAACGTTCGAGTGGTTCGGTCAAAAGTATCTAGAACATGGACACGAGGTCGGCTTCACGGCAGCGAGCGACAACCACCTTAGTCAACCAGGCTATACGGCTCCCAAAGCGGGTGGCCTCAGTCAGAGAGGCGGCCTTGGGGCTTTGATCGCTACTGAAAAGACGCGTGATAGCCTCTTCGATGCAATGAAGCACATCAACGCTTACGCAACAACCGGCGATCGCGTTATCTTAGATTTCAGGGTAAACGATGTATCGATGGGCAAGCGTGCCCCGTTTAGTCCCCAACGGACGATACGAGGACGCGTCATCGCCGCCTGGCCGATTGCTGAAATTTTCATACTGAAGAACGGTGAGTCGATCTGGCATCGCGACTACATAACAGCGCCAGGAACTCAAGCTGCAACCGAAGGCACGTTTAAGTTGAGTTTCGGTTCTGATTCACATCCTCACCACGAGCACGACAATCCGCGTGGGTGGAAACATTGGGCAGGAACTCTCAAAGTCGACGGCGCCACATTGGTTGATGCAAAAGCTGTTGACTTCACTAATACACAATCACAGAACCTAAGCATCATTGGGGATAACGAGGTCCGTTTTAGCACGCTCACGCGCGGTGATGAGAGTTCATTCGACCTCACATTGACGAATATCTCGCGAGACGCTGAACTGACGATTGCACTGAGCGCCGGTCGCGAGTACGGGGGCGGACCACCTACATTTCGTCAACACCAACCTTTTGAAGAACAAACGATTACGATGTCGTTACAGGGAACGCATGGTGAATCTACCCACCGTCACGTACCAATGACGGATTACGTCGATCAAATTCGCTTACGACGCATCATCACTGACGGTGCGCGTGACGTTTCGTTCGAGTTGACGGACGAAGGTACTCGTCAGGGAGATTACTACTATGTCCGTGCGGTCCTAACAAATGATGCGATCGCGTGGGCGAGTCCGGTCTGGATCGGAGGTTACAAGACGTTATGAGCGACTTTGTAGTTCACAATCAGCTCCTCAGTGATTGTGCAATCGTTGGTGACGCGGACTTGTGCCGCGTATTACTGATGAACGATGCGAGGTTCCCCTGGCTCATTCTCGTACCTCGAATCAGTGGATTACGAGACTTCCATGAAGTTCCTTCTGAACATCGACCGTCACTTTTCGTTGAAATCGAATCTGCTTCGAATGCCGTGAAGGAGCTGATTGACGCTGATAAGATCAACGTTGCGGCACTCGGCAATCAGGTGCCGCAATTGCATGTCCACGTGATTGGAAGGCTGACGAACGATGTAGCCTGGCCAGGACCAGTTTGGGGTGTAGGTACATCAGTATCGTACGACAGCGAAGTTCAGCAGGAGACGATCGCATTCGTTGGAGCTGCCATGGGACTACTTAGCTGACGCAAGTCCTGTCTCTTAAATTCGTCTAACTTTCGTTCGGCGCTAATACAACGATCTGATTCGCCTCAAATTCGCCGAGTGCCCGCTCCTCACCCGTAGGCCACCGCACCAGTACGTCCGAGACTCTTTCCACTTCGCCAAGCCCGAAATGTATATGAGGATCGTGCGCGGAAAGGTAGCTACCCGCGACCTTCACGTACCTGAGTTGGCGTTTGTCTCTTACTTTAAGCGTCACCGTTGCGCCAATCGCATCACTACCATGCTCGTTTAGTACGCGAAATCGAATCCAATTGAGATCCTGTCCCACGTTATTAATAAGGACATAGGGAAGCCAATCTCGATTTACGATGACCGCGTCGATGTCGCCGTCGAGGTCGAGATCCCCAACTGCTAGGGCGCGACTGGTGTGCGTTTGTGGCGACGCGGTCCCATCGATTCGTTCCATCGGTTCAAAGCGAACGAGACCATCTACGTACCTCCCTTTAAACAGCATATTCGGTTCAGCGAACTCATCGGTTTCGTTCTTGGGATCACCGTCCACTTTGCCGTTCGCCTCAAGTAAGTCAACGACACCATCGTTGTCGAAATCTGCGAATGCGATACCGAATCGTGTAAATCGACGACTACCTGCACCGAGTCCTACGTGGCTAGTTTGATCTCTAAAGTAGGTTCCCTGATTGACGTACACAGAATCCGATTGACCCTCCAAATTGACGACCAACACATCGTGATCTAGATCATCGTCGAGGTCGATTGTGTCGACACCCATACCAGCCTTCGCAAAGCCGTGGTTATCAACGGCACACGCCCACTGCACAGCTCGATTTAAGAAATGGAACCCACCTTGATTGAGCCAAAGCTGATTGACCATTGTGTCATTTGCGACAAACAGGTCCAATAGCCCATCTCCGTCAAAATCTGCGGGTACTGTGCCTAGTCCGTTTCCAAAAGCAAGCTCGATTCCCGCTTCACTTGTCACGTTGGTAAACGTCCCGTCTCCGTTGTTGCGAAACATCGAGTCACGTGCAGGCGCTTGGTAGTTCGTCGGTAGGCAATACGTTGGTATGCCGCGCGAAAAGCAATTTATCTCATCGGTAGCGGACCATTTCAGATTGTTTACGACAAATAAATCAAGGTCGCCGTCTGCGTCGAAATCCGAGAACGTAGCGGCTGTGCTCCAGTTGGGATCGGAGACGCCAGCATCTGATGTGACGTCGAGAAATCGACCGTGGCCGTCATTTCGCAACAATGCGTTTTCACCTAGGTTGGTAACATAAAGATCCGTATCGCCGTCGTTGTCATAGTCCCCCGTGGTGACACCCATACCGTACGCAAGATTCACTGGTTCTTCGTCAATCGGTACACGAGTGAAATGAGCCGTACCGTCGTTTAGATAGAGCTCATTCGGCCGTACCGCTGAGGAATTGAGCTCAGAACCAAGGTGCCACCCGCTTTGGACAAAGTAAATGTCAAGATCACCATCGCCTTCAACATCAATCAGGGCCACCCCACCACCCATGATCTCCGGTAGATACGGGCGGTCCTTGAACCCAGATACGTGCCTGAACTCAATCCCTCGTTCCATCGTTTCATCGGAAAACCAGACGTCGTCTTGAACCGGTGGTCCGCACGCTAACAGCGAAGCAAGCGCTAACGCGCTCGCTAGGAACTTGCTTAACCTATTTACCGATGTCATAGCGATGAATCGTTCGTTTTAGAATCGCGCGCATTGTGAGTCAGCGAGGCACCCGATTGGAGTCTACGACAACAAAACTCGCGGGTGAGTTTCTTGGAACGTTGTTCCTAGTCGCAACTGTCGTCGGGTCAGGCATCATGGCTGAGCGACTCGCCGAAGGGAACGATGCGGTCGCGCTTTTGGGTAATGCGCTTGCGACTGGTGTGATGCTCTCTGTGTTAATCACGGTTATTCGTTCACTCTCAGGCGCACACTTTAATCCCGCTGTATCGGTGGCGTTTTGGTTGCGCAAGGAACTCACTTATGCGCTAGTCGCACCTTACGTCATTGTGCAGATCGCCGGCGGCGTCTGTGGTACATGGCTCGCACATCTGATGTTCGATATGGAAATACTGCAGACATCCACAAATACTCGACTCACTGTCGGTACGTTCGTCGCGGAGATCGTCGCAACCTTCGGTCTCGTCGCGACGATTATCGGAACGCTCCGAGTTAATCCGCATTGGGTGGGTGCTACCGTAGGGTTGTATATTTCTGGAGCGTATTGGTTCACTGCCTCAACGTCATTTGCGAATCCCGCTGTCACTATTGCTCGCGGTTTAACCGAGTCATTTTCGGGAATTGCGCCATCCGATGTAGCGCCATTCATTCTCGCGCAACTGATCGGTGCCGTCATCGCCGTGGCGTGCTTCTGGCTACTCCAGCGAAGTGGGACTGACGATAACAGTGTCGGTTAACTTGATGAAACCGAAAGTGTCTAATTCGCATTCAACGAACAGACACCGAGGATTTTCGTCTAATGGCTCGAAATAGACTCGTTCAAGCCTTGACATTAGCGTTAGCGGCAGTATTTACTGCGGGTCTCGCCACTGGCGATAAAGCCCCAGATTTCTCGCTACAAGGGAGCGACGGTAAGACCTATCAGCTTTCTGAGCTACTTAAAGAGGGTGCGGTTGTACTTGCCTGGTACCCTAAGGCGTTCACAAAAGGCTGCACAATTGAATGCAAGTCCCTTACAGAAAAAGGACACTTGATCCGCGAATACGAAGTGACTTATTTCATGGTCAGCGTTGACCCGCTCGAAGATGTCACGAAGTTCGCGGAATCGATGGCGGCAGATTTTCCACTCCTAGCGGATCCTGACAAATCCGTTGCACAGGAGTATGGCGTTATGAGCCCTTACGGGTTTTCGAGCCGTCACAACGTCTATATCGGAACTGATGGTAACGTGCTCGCAGTGGACACACAAGTCAATCCAGAAACAGCGGCCGAGGACATTGCCGCTCGCTTAGGAGAATTAGGAATCGAGAAGCGGGAGACCTAACTCGCACCGAAGCTGCGCTGAAGCTATTCCTCTGGCGCAGCTTCTTCTTCTTCGTCCTCTTCGGACATCGGTAGTAATTCTTCCAGCGTCATCGCCATTTCCTTGGCAACATAAGTCGAAATGCCATACTGACCATCGACCCGATCCGACGTTGCAACCCAATCGTCTTCTTCCTCGAAGTGATAGAGTGAGAGCGACGTTTCTCCCATGTCGTCGGTCCATGTCAGTAGAGCTTTCGGTTCAGACGGTAGTTCAGCATCACTGATCGTGTACACGTTGAGATTTTCAAATCGACCGATTACCTTGTTGACTACCGTCCTATCCAACTCCGTTCCATCTTCCGCTACCCACTCGTCTTCTACCTTTTTGAGCGCGTATTCACCTTCGTGCACTAGTCGTTGAAGCGCACCTTCGGGTCGCAACAAGCTCTTGTTTAGCCACGACGAGCTATCCGAACCGAGCTCGTAGTTCGAAAACTCGACTGCGAACACAGCACCCCCACCTGCATCGCTGACGTGCACCTTGCGATAACCAGGCGACGTACCGAAGTATGCGTCCGCAACCACGTCTTTACCTGCATACAGCGTAAGTCGTTTCTGGAAACTATCCTCCGTCACTTCAAAACGCTCTGCTGTCGACGCACTCGTCGCGACAGGCCAGCCAGTTGATGCGTTCGCTAATTTATCGAGCACGTCCGTGACCTTTTCGGAGTCAGCCGGTTTTCCATCCCCTAACTCCCACGAGTCTGCTACCTTACGTACGTCGATTGTGTGTTCTTCTGTGAGAATTTGCAGACCGGTGATCTCGTCAGGGTTGAAATCAAAGAACGCATCCGGTTGTTCCGGTGGGCGTACATTCCACGCAAGAACAGCACCCACGATCATCACCTGTAAAGCGAGTAATCCCGCTAACATCGCTCGATTCATGCTGCGTCTCCAAAGATCTCCTGATAACGACGGTTCCTTTGTGCTCTGGTGAACATAAAGACTCCGAATGTAGCCGCAATGAGCAGCAGCGCAAGCGCGTAGTTCACATACTCCCACACTTGCTTATCTACGTTGCTCAATGGTGGTAAGGTGCGAGTAAAGTGACCGCGGCCACGAATGGTCATTAACGCAGTGTCTTCTACGGACCAATCGGCGATGTTTGCCATCAATTGAAGACTGTCGGTGTAACGTTGACCGCGTGCGGAGGCTAACATCCCTAACGATGTGTCGGCGAGAAACGCTGACGACCCAAAGACGATTAGTCGCGCAGACTCCGGCGATTGTGATATCACACTTGCGACCGTACCTAACGTACCTTCGGGTTCGCTCAGATCAACGGAATCGTCGACACCATGATCGTGTTCACGATCGTGGCTATGCTCAAACGCGTCGATAGTCGTGTCTTCCGATTCGACATCCTCCGAATGTTCCTGTGCCGCTGCAAGCGCTTCTTCGTAGACAGGTGATTCCGAAAAGAACGAACTGAACTGACCCTCGACGAGAATACCGACAGTTTCTTGCTTCTGCTCTGAGCTTGGAAGATATGGCGACGCGCCGGAAGCATCCACTTGAGGTCTGATATCTGGTGCAGAATCTCGCCACGCGGTGTTCCCCGTGTTCAGCAATGTCGTAACGACTCGCGTAGTCTGCATTTCCTCGTCAACTTTGATCGGTGAACTCCAAGGGAGCGCTAGTTGGTTCAAGCTATTTGTAATCGGATTTTCGGCATTCAAGCCGTCACTCGGCAGCTCGACGAAATACGGGTAGTCGAACATCCGTACCTCTTGAATCGATATCGGGCCAACCTGGCGCGTTACCGGAACAGGGAGCTTCGAGTTGTTTGAATCCATGAGCATGGCTTGCTCGATAGTAATCCCATGATGGGCTAACCAATCACTCATCCCCGTGTTCGTTGGGATAGCGGTCCAGGATGCTTGCGTCACCGTCGTTGTATACCCACTCGACGCAACCACAACAGTACCTCCAGCCATCAAGAATTGATCGATATGAAACAACTTCGTCCTGCTCAGAGCATCAGGCGCAACAACCATCAGTAAATCCGCTTCTGTCGGAACAGGGGTTTCAAGTGAGACTTTCTGGACGTCAAAGTCCTCGGTCAACGCCGCATAGATCTCGCGATAGTCATCAACCTGTTGCGGTTGCTGCATGTAGGGGTTTTGCGGCATCTGCGGCGGTGGCGTTGGACTGTAGAGCGCGATGGACGTGAGTAGTCCTGCCGCGAAACGTTGTAGTCCTTCTTCCAAAACCCGATTGAACCCTTCAACGTCCATCCCTTCCGGAATCGGCAACGTCACCACGATTCGATCGTCGGTCAAGGTAAGGTAGTAGTAGAAACGGTTGACGTCGAACAAACTTGCTGCCATAGGCTGTAGCCCGAGTTCTACGGCAATTCGTTCCGCGACGCTACCATCATTCGCTTCTGGATCTACGATGCTCCACGCGAACCTTCCGTTCGCACCTGATTCAAGCTCTTCAAGAGCGTCGATTAGAGGCGCCCGACCTTCTTCAAGTTCAGGTGGTAGCGTCGCAGCGTTTGAGATGTATCCCTCGAAACGCACCGGCTGGGAGATGAAGTCGAACGGTGATCCGCCACTTCGAAAGCCCGATTGCACCTTCTTGATGCTTCGCGTGATTTGATATTCGGGATTCTTGAGTTGAACGTCCAAATCAAATTCGCTTTCCGCTTTCACCTCAATGAGATCCTGAAAACCTAGTACTTCGTAGTCGTCTCCATACATGACCAACACGTTGAAGTAGGAGTTGACCAGACTCGCTTCATGGCGGTCGCGAACTTGAAACGGCACCGGTCGAATGCCGTATTTCGAATTCGCTTCGTCTTCAAGTTCCGGATTCGTGGTCGGGTCGATCAGTTCGACGCGCACCACATTGCGACCAGAGATTTCGTACTCCGCAAGCAGATCGCTTAGTTGCGGTACTAACGGCGCAAGCAATGGGTGCGTCTTCGCACTGAAGTAGCCACGAATCAACAGTGGTTCGGTCAGCTGTGCGAGCTGATTCTTCGTAACGTCAGAGATCGAATATTGGTCGCCTTCAGTCACGTCCCAGCGAAGAACCTTCACATAGTTCAACCAAATATTCGCGATTAGTAAGTTCACCACAAGGAGACCTAGTAGCACCAAGATACCTCGGTGCTTCTCTTGGTTACCTGAGTCGCTCCATCCGAGACGTCGGAGCGCGTACACATTCAATACAAGGAACGTGAGAGTGACAGATACATAGAAGTACAAATCTCTAAAGTCAACCACACCACGCGTGATCGATTCAAATCGCGACCCAGACCCGATACCGCGGAGGACATCAGCCGTCTCGTTTGTGAATAGCTCAGTTAAGAAGGGACTACCAACGGCGTAGAAGACGCCACATACAAAGACCGATAAGATCAACGAGACAATTTGGTTTTCACTCCGTGCGCTGATGAATACACCGATACTCAAGTAAGCCGCACCAAGGAGAATCGATGCAACGTAACCAGCGAAAACCGGACCCCAATCGATGTTGCCAAGCATGGCAACGGTGATTGGGATGGGAAGCGTCATGCCAAGCGCGACGATCAGTAGCAACAGACATGCGAGGAATTTTCCCGCGACCAACTCCCAATCGCGGACAGGCATAGTCGAAAGGAATTCGATAGTTCCAACGCGTCGTTCGTCACTCCAAGATCGCATCGTCAACGCCGCGGCGAGGAAGATTAAAAGAATAGGAAGCCATTCGAACATCGGTCTTACGTCAGCGATATTTCGGGCGAAGAACTGTTCGATCCAAAAAAAGACGAAGAGGGTTACACCGAGATAAGCGGCGAGAAATAGATAGCCGATCGGCGAAGAGAAGAACATCGCAAGTTCCTTCCATGCGATGTCAAGACTTGCATTACGTCGCATAGGTACCCTCGCTTACACGTGCGAATAGCGTTTCTAAGTCTTGGCGTTCCGGTTGTACGCCGTAGATCGGCACATTCGCCTCGACCAATTTAGGAACGATTTCGTTGATCTGAGTATGCGCATCTTTGCTGTCGTCAACGTGAACGAAATACTCATTGACTTCACTACCTTTATCGACGCGAAGTCCAGTTACGTTGTTCAGTTGCTCGCGACTTGCACTGCTTCGTATTGCTACGCGCGCAGCACGGTTCAATTCATCTAGTCGTTCGTCGACGACGAGTTCACCATCGCGCATGATCAGAACGCGATCACATATTGCGTCAACCTCCTGCATGATGTGAGTCGACAGAATCACGGTTGATTCCTCAGCCAGGCGTTGGATCAACTCGCGCATTTGAATCGTTTGCGTCGGATCGAGTCCGTTCGTCGGCTCATCAAGAATCAGAACCGGAGGTTGATGAAGAATCGCTTGTGCGACAGATACACGCTGTTGAAATCCTCTCGAAAGAGTGTCGATGGTGTCGAGAAAACGTTCCGTTAGATCTGTGTCTTCCACTACTTTCTGGACACTCGATGCTCGTTCCTCAAACGGGATGCCGCGCATCGTCGCCGCGAACATCAGATAGTCTGCAACAGACATTTCACCGTAGAACGGCTGGCTTTCGGGTAGGTACCCGATGTGCGCCTGCGCCGCGACAGGGTCGTCTTGAACAAGAACATCGTTAACCCACGCCTCACCCGATGTGGGCTCGATAAATCCGGTAAGCAACTTCATAACCGTCGTCTTACCAGCGCCGTTGTGACCTAACAACCCGACGATTTCACCTGACTCAACGCTAAATGAAACGTTATCAGCGGCTTTGACTGTTCCGTAATGCCGACTCAATTCGACTGCTTTCAGCATAGGTGTCCCCGCTATCCTCCTGCACTGTGTGAATCCGATAATAGCTTACTCATGCCCATTGCCGCATCTTTTGTAAATGCGAAGGATTGCATAGCTGGGCACCTAGTAATTCGATCGTATAGGACACTAGAACGTGAAAAATGTTGCAGGAAAAACGGCGTTCGTAACCGGCGGTGCAAGTGGCATGGGACTAGCGATGGTACGCTCGTTCGCGGGTGCCGGAATGAAGGTTGCCGTAGCGGATATCGAAGAGGAACCACTGCAGGCGGTCGTCGAAGAGTTTGATGAGACCAATGCCTCCGTCATTGGCTTAAAGGTGGATGTAGCTGACCTTGACTCCGTCGCAGAGGGGGCTGCGAAGACTAAGGAAGCTTTTGGCAATATTCATGTTTTAGTCAACAACGCTGGCATCGTAACCGGCGGACCTTTCGCAGAAGCCGAACCGAACGATTGGCGTTGGACCATGAATGTCAATTTAGATGGTGTATACAACGGTTTGAATGCGTTTTTAACTGACATGATCGCGCACAATGAAGGTGGTCACGTGGTCAACACAGCATCTCTTGCCGGGCATATCGCTGTACCTCGCCTTGGTATTTACGCCGCGAGCAAGTTCGCAGTGGTCGGTATTGCCGAAGCGTTGCGCGTAGAACTACAAGAACATGGCATCGGCGTGTCGGTACTGTGTCCAGGTGTCGTCAACACGAATATCTTCACTGCGAGACGGAATCGACCCTCATCGTTACCCGCTACTCAAGAAATGAACTTCGAGCGCACTATTACGGATGAAGAACCTGTCGAAAGTGAGGTCTTGCGCAACATCATTGAACCGGATGTGGTAGGCGATATGGTGTTGCACGCAATCCAGCACGACCAGTTCTACATCTTTACACATCCTGATTTCGCGTCGATCGTACAAGCTCGAACGAACGAGATCGAAAATGCGTTCGCGTATTGGGCGAACTACTGTGAGAAGCTTGGCTAGTACTCGCGCTTTCGTCCTGTAGGTGTGGATTCAGAGTATCGGAGTAGCTAGCGAATTCGCTCGCGTCGTGATTTCTTCAATAAAGTCAAAGCGCCTGACTGGACCGAAACGATCACTCGTAAGGTTTCTCACCCTCACACATCACACGATACAAGACACGTGGTTGGTCGCCATGGTCATAGACTGCCGCATGTAGTGCACATCGATTGTCCCACATCACGAAGTCGCCTACTCGCCAACGATGCCGGACCATTGCGTGGTCTTTTAACGAGTGCCTATAAAGGAAATCGATTAGTGTCCGACCTTCAGTAGGGGTCATACCTTCCGCCTCAATGCAGCGATCTGCAAACGTAACGTACAACGCTTTGCGACCCGTCACCGGATGAGTCCGAACTGCGGGATGCCAAATCGGATCGGGGCATTCCTCAGGTCGATCGGTGCCGCTCACGACGTGTTTCAGTCGCAGACCTTTTAACCATCCTTTCATTACGTCGGACAACGAGTCATACGCCATATATTGATTGCAGAAGATCGTATCGCCACCGTGCCTTGGTACTTCAATTGCGTTCAGAGATGAAAACGAAGGTGGTTTTTCGACGAAGCAAGTATCGGTGTGAAACCCGCCGGAAACAGGACGTGTCGCATCACCGCGATTGGCGACTTTATGCACCATATCGAATTCGGTTCGCATATTCACACCCGGTGTCACCGTTACCTTGCCTAGTCGACTAAGAAAGTCTCGTTGCTCTAAGGGCGCAAGGTGTTGATCTGGGAAAATGCCAACGCAATACTCGCTTACGAGCCGACGCACTTCCTCGACCTGTTCATGGGTCATCTCTGGTATTGAGATCCCCGTAATGCGAACTCCGGTTCGACCGGTCATCAGTTCCGCTTCGAGTGAAGTGGTCTCGATCGGCTGTGATACTGCTGCCATAGCTCCGTTCGTCTAAGCACCGTTACTTTAAGGATACTCGCAACCAAAACCATACGAACACGATCCGTATTCCAACGTGGACAATTACGTGCCGATGAGTCGAGAAACGATTGACTCGGCGTCGTAAATTCCGAGTTAATCACTCCTCACAAATGAATTGCGCGCTCGGACACTCCTCGTATGACAACTAGCGGATCTCGGTTGCCAGCACATCTACAGGATCTGCAAACACCTTGCCTACTCCTCTTTGATGCGAGCTTTCGTTCGAATCTGCAAAGGATGTCAACGCATTGCGAAGCCAGCAACTTCGCGCTTCGCCCTCATGCCAAAACCCACAAATCTCGCGATATCGCGAAGGCGCAGATCGCTCACGGCGCGCTAGGCATTTGCTGCGCGACGATTAGTGAAGCCGAACATCTCGCGGATGCGGTACATAGCATCCTGATCACGTCGCCTCTAGCGCTTCATCGGCACGTCGAGCGTATTAGCGCATTGCAAGAACGCCTGGCGGAACTAATCTGTGTTGTCGATAACCCAGTCACGATCCCTTATTTCGAGAAATACTTCGATGCAACACGACCGTTAGACGTGCTCGTCGACCTGGATCCGGATATGCATCGGACGGGGATTGAAATTGGACCAGAAGCCTTCGCTTTGGCAAGGGCTTTACACGAGTCACCGTCATTCAACTTCAGGGGCGTGCAGTGCTACGCAGGAAACATCATGCACGTCGAGAGCATTGGGCAGCGCACAAGGCGTTCACATGAGCTATGGCAACGTGTGGAGACGTTTAAACGTCAGCTTGAAAACCAGAGAATCCCATGCCCAATCGTTACGGGTGGAGGCACGGGAACTTTCGATATCGATTGGCAAGCTGGTGTCGCGACCGAACTACAAGCGGGGTCCTATCCATTTATGGATCTCGAATATATGAACATCGAGTGGAATACCGATAGTCGGTTGCCATTCGATCCGTCCCTTTTCGTGTTGACAACGGTTGTATCGGCGAATACGTCTGGCAATGTCACAACCGATGCCGGACTCAAAGCGTTCTCAACAGATTCGGTTCGCCCAGAGGTCCATGTCGGTGTCGAGCAAACAGCCACGTACGTCTTCAAAGGAGACGAACACGGGGGGTTGATTTTTGAAGACTCTACGGTAACCGTTGCAGTCGGAACACAACTGTTGATTACGCCGCCTCATTGCGACCCGACCATCAATCTATACGACCACTTCACACTCGTTGACGAAGATTTCCAAATCCTCGATACCCTCGCGATTAACGCGCGGAGTGGCAGGTTGTACAAAGGTGTTTGACAGTTACTATCCACTCGCCTGTCTTATAGCGTTCGTTGCGTCGATTGTCAGTGTCGGACTCCATTACGAAATACTCGAAACGCTCAATCACAGGATATCGCGGTTCCTAGGACGCCTGCGAGTGCTCATTACGCTGCTCTGTCTGATGGTTCTGCACATGTTGGAGATAGGTATCTTTGCATTGGTTTACTGGTTGATGGCCTTCGAACCGGAATTTGGTGAAATTGCTGCGATCGAGTCGAGCTACGACTACATCTACTACTCCTCGATCGTATATACGACGGTGGGTTTTGGCGACCTCTATCCGATCGGTCCCGTTCGAATTGTTACAGCAATTGAGTCTCTCATCGGACTGGTTCTGATTACGTGGTCAGCCACGTTCATTTTCATCCACCGCCCAAGTGAAGAAAGGAGTGAGTCTTGAAAATCACTAACGCCGAGACGTTCGTCGTCGCAACGCCTCGACCGCATAGAGGTGGCCGGTATTGGGTCTTCGTGAAGCTAACGACTGATAACGGGATCGATGGTATCGGCGAGGCATACAAGATTCCTTTTCACCCGACAACTGCCGCTCGTATGATCGAGGATGTATGCAAGACGTACGTAATTGACGCCGACCCGTTCCAGATCGAGCGCTTGTGGCGTTCGGTGTATTACGGTGAAGGCTATGAATCGCACGATCACCATCAGCATCCTGACCATGCCGTAATGGGCGTGCTTAGTGCGATCGAGATGGCGTGTTGGGATATTGTCGGAAAAGCGCTTGACCAACCCGTATACAACCTACTAGGTGGCAAATACAACGAGCGAGTCCGTTCGTATACCTATCTTTGGCCCGCACCGGACGATACCACGCGACGGCCGACCCACACTGACCCGGACGCGGCGAGTGCGAGTGCGGCTGCACATGTCGCTGAAGGATTTACCGCGCTGAAGTTCGATCCGTTGATTGACGTGATGGGGAGCGAGGATCCACGTGAACCACCTCTGGATAGACTGGACAATGCAGAAGCAGTCGTAGCCGCGGTACGAGAGACGGTTGGTAACAAAGCAGACATCCTCATCGGAACCCACGGTCAGTCGACCACGTCCGGAACGATTCGTTTTGCGCGCCGGATTGAGAAATATGACCCGCTCTGGTTTGAGGAACCCGTTCCACCGGAGAACCGAGATGAGATGGCGCGCGTTGCAAAAATGACGTCGATCCCAGTTGCGTCAGGCGAACGGCTGGCAACGAAGTTTGAATTTCGTGAGTTACTTGAGAAGCAAGCTGCCGTGATATTGCAGATGGCTTTGGGGCGCGTCGGCGGAATCCTCGAAGCGAAAAAGATCGCCGGGATGGCTGAAGTGTATTACGCTCAGATCGCGCCTCACTTATATTGTGGTCCAATCGAAGCCGCAGCCAACATCCAAGTTGATGTATGTTCACCCAACTGTTTAATCCAAGAGAGTATTGGCCGATTCGACGGATTTCACGCTGAAATCCTTGAGAATCCGATTCAATGGGAAGATGGCTACATCATCCCACCTACTGAACCAGGACTCGGTGTCGTTCTCAACGAGGAGGTAGCGCGAGCACATGCCTTCGAGCGAGACGCCTAAGCGCTGAGATAGAGCCATGCGACGTATAGATTACGCGTGGGTCAAATCGATAATGCAATCTAGCCAAACCAAATTTAGCGATTAGCATGTATCCAGGTCATTGGGCTAAACAGAAACCTGATCATCCTGCTGCGATCGATTCCGCAAGCGGAGAAACACTCACATATCGAGAACTTGACGAGCAGTCCAATCAGCTAGCGCAGCTGATGTTCGCTCGTGGTTTGCGACGAGGCGATCATGTGTCAGTGTTCATGGACAACGATCTGACATACTTCGTTGTTACATGGGCAGCGCTTCGTTCCGGCCTCTACCTTACGACGGTAAACCGTTATCTGACGGCAGAGGAAGCTGCGTATATCGTCGACAACTCCGAGAGCCGTGTCTTAATCGCAGCAAGCAATTTGGCCGACGTTGCCAGAGAAATCCCGCCTTTGACCCCTAAGTGCGACACCTATCTTGCAGTCAACGGAGAATTACCCGGATATGACGCTTTTGACGAAGCGATTGATGAATACCCGTCTTCGAGATTAGAGATCGAACCAGCAGGTGGATTTATGCTGTACTCGTCCGGTACGACGGGTCGACCGAAGGGCATCTTGCGTCCTTTACCTGAAGGCAATATCGATACTGAAATTAACCCGCAAAACGCCCTACTCGCGATGTTGTGGCAGGTCAACGAACATTCAGTTTATTTATCGCCGGCTCCCTTATATCACTCCGCACCTATCGGTTTCTGCACTGCGATGCAAGCTATTGGGGGAACGGCAGTCATCATGCGACGATTCGATGAAATTGGCGCGCTAGAAGCTATTGAGAAATACAAGGTAACTCATAGTCAATGGGTGCCGACTATGTTTACGAGGATGTTGAAACTTCCGGAAAACGAGATTACTCAGTTTGACCTTTCTTCGCATCAAGTCGCGATTCACGCTGCGGCACCGTGCCCGACCGAAATCAAGAAACGCATGATGGATTGGTGGGGTCCGATCCTCTACGAGTACTACGGCGGTACAGAGCTAAACGGTCTCACTCACGCCGGTCCCCAAGAGTGGCTCGAGAAGCCAGGAACCGTTGGAAAACCGATTTTAGGGGTCATACACGTATGCGACGAAGACGGACGAGAACTGCCACCGGGTGAACCCGGCATCGTCTACTTCGAGCTACCGGAGATGCCGTTCGAGTACTTAAAGGATGCGGCAAAAACCAAGGATGCGCAGCATCCAAATCATGCGAATTGGTCCGCGCTTGGTGACGTCGGATATGTAGACGAAGATGGTTACTTATTTCTCACAGATCGTGCGACGTTCATGATCATCTCGGGTGGCGTGAACATCTATCCGCAGGAAATTGAAGACGTCATGATCGTTCACGACCACGTTCTCGATGTTGCAGTAATTGGCGTACCAAACAAAGAGATGGGTGAGGAGGTTAAAGCGGTCGTGCAGCTCGTCGCCGGTATTGAACCGTCAGAAGAGGAAGCCGGCCAGTTACTGGCATGGACGCGAGATCATATCGCCCACTACAAAGCACCTCGCAGTATCGATTTTCGCGACGAATTGCCGAGATTACCTACAGGTAAGCTTTACAAAAGGTTGCTCAAAGATGAGTACTGGGGAAAGACTGGATCGCGTATCGTCTGAAAATCTAGCGAGATTCAATTAAATCGCTAGTCACCATGTGAGGCTGCGTAAACTACAGGTATCTGATCAACTTGACGGTAAAGTCTGTGTTCTGAACCGTAAACCCACCTGGTGCTTCAACATTCCAGTTGTCGCCGCTAAATTCAGCGACCCATTCGTCCTTGAAGTCTTCGATGTATCGAATTTCGAATTGCAGTGCAGTTTTTCTGGTGAGACCAGTCTCTAAACCTGCCCCAGCAACTAGGAGATTGACTTCGGGATCAAAGCTCTGGCTTGCAGTTTGGATTTCATCTGGGTCGCAATTACCGATGCTAAAACAACCACGGAATGCGGAGAAGAAATCGATCTTCGTTTGCCGTACTCCTGCTAAGGCGTAAATCGAAACGTCAAATGTCCCCAATAGAGAGCGCGTGATGCCATATTTCGCAATTGCACCCATGCTACGCGAAGTCTCGAGCGACCAATCTTCTGGCCACGCATCGCCGACCGCATTTAAATCCGGCGACGTGCCCGCACCTTCAAGGCGACCGCTTATGTCGTCTCCAGAGAGAGCAAGCTCCGCCTGAAGCGCGAGGAACTGGGTGCCGTCAGCAAAATTCAGCCGATACCCAACCAATCCATCCCACTGAAGAGGTCTGTCTGAAACCTCACCACTGGTACTGACCTCGCCATCGTCACGATCAGGCGCACCAAAACGACTTCGAACTGTCTTTTCGTAAAGTACTTCAGCCTGTTGGAGAGTGGCAGAAGCACCGTAATAAATCCCGCCTGGTTCAGCATACGCATGCGACGAAATAAACGCGAGCGATACACTTAGTACGGCGGCCGCAGTAGTCCGAATCCGCAAGATCTCGTCCTCCGTAACATGTCGATCAATCGGACGGTTATTGCTTTTGGATTATAGGTCGTTACCACTATTCGTTCGTCATCCTGAGACTTTAAGTAACAACCTGCGCCACTGCACGTTCGCACAGGTCCCTCTCCAATAACCTTTATTGCCGGGTATAGTTTTCGCTGACCGAAAGATACGCAAAATTGCACGTGACATCAGATTCAGTGTGACGTATCGGCCTTGAAATCATGAGTACCACCGAAGTCTCGTACGTAACAGAAGAAATGCACGAAGCGAAGGGCGTGTGGGGTCCTTCGCGTACGTCTTACCCCATTACCGATACGGATATCAGACGATGGGCGATGGCGACTTACTATCCTGAGAAACCACCTCGAGTTTATTGGGATATTGAGTACGCTAAATCGTCGAAATATGGCGGGATCATCGCCCCGCCTGATTTCAATCCTTTTGCGTGGTCGCTAGAGCGTCCTGCGACCGGAGCTCGCGGCCTATCAGGAGCTAGACCTGATGGCAAACCACTCACCGGTATGAACGGCGGTCAAACTGATACCTACGGCGTTCCGATGCGACCGGGCGATGTCATCTCTGCTCGTTCGAGACTCGTCGATTGGGAGGAGCGAGAAGGTCGCTTAGGTCACACCATGTATGTGCGCACCGAAATAGAATGGCGAAACCAACGTGATGAACTCGTCAAAACCCGTATGTCAATCGCGATTCGCTACTAAGGAGAAACGACTATGAGCGTTACATTTGACGAAATAGAAATCTGTACCAAGTT
>JAPOVY010000044.1:21638-23346 GCA_026707905.1 Gammaproteobacteria bacterium
CCTTCGTGGTCTCGCAAAACGAGCTTTGCAGAGTGGAACCGTTACGCTGCGGTGAATGAGGAATTCGTGCCATTCCATATGGATGACGAAGCTGGTCGACGCGCCGGTAATGAACAAGGTGCATTTGGCATGGGAAATCTCCGCTATGCCTACATAGTGAACGCGCTGCACGACTGGATCGGCGACGAAGGACGTGTTCAGGAAGTCGGATGCCAATATAGAGCGATCAATCAGAAAGATGACGTACTTACTGTTGTCGGTGAAGTGACCGAGAAGAACACCATCGACGGGAAGAACGTAGTCCGGTTAGATGTTAACGTCGTTAACAGTAACGGTGAACCAACCTGCCCGGGACACGCGGTCATCGAACTATAGACTCTAACCCGTAAGCCTTACCCAACGACTAAAGTCACGATATGAAGTTCGGGATCTTTTACGAACTGTCGGTACCTCGTCCATTCGAGAACGGCATAGAGTCTAAGGTGTACCACGACTCTTTGGCTCAGATACGACTGGCGGATGAAGTCGGCTTCGACACCGTATGGGCAGTTGAACACCACTTTCTAGAGGAATACTCACACTGTTCCGCACCGGAGCTCTTCCTCACTGCCGCGGCGATGTGTACGGAACACATTCGCGTCGGGCACGGCGCCGTCGTTTGCGTTCCAGAAATGAATCACCCCGTTCGCGTCGCGGAACGAGCGGCGGTACTCGACATTCTCTCGAATGGTCGGCTCGAGCTGGGTACAGCACGCTCATCCACTTGGACTGAATTAGGTGGCTTTGAAGCGGACCCCGATACGACCAAGAAGACTTGGGACGAATTCGTTCGAACCATACCAAGAATGTGGACGGAGGAACGATTTTCACATCAAGGCGTGTGTTTCTCGATGCCTGAGCGAGCCGTGCTGCCCAAACCTGTACAACGGCCTCATCCGCCAATGTGGGTAACCGTCACATCGCCAGGCACGGAGCTCGATGCCGCGGATCGCGGATTAGGGGCACTCGGCGTGGCTACCGCCGGATTTGAAGAACAAGAGCGACGTCTGAAAGAGTATCGGCGTCGCATCCAGCTTTGCGATCCAGTCGGGTCTGTCGTCAATGACCAAGTAGCAACGCTCAACTTTCTCTACTGCGATGAGGACCTCGAACAGGCTGCACGGTACGGCAATGCCCTCATCGGACAGTTTGGACAAGCGAATGCGCACCTGCTATTTACACGCGAAGCCTATCCGACCCGAGCCTATGGTCTACTAGCCAATATCTCACCTGGGGGTGGTCGGCGTCGTACGCCAGCTGAAACGAATCCAGGTCAGAATGTAAATCTTCCCGAAGGAATGGCGATTGGGGATCCAGACCGCATTGTTGAGGTCATTCGCGAGTGGGAGTCACTTGGCGTGGATCAGGTCAACTTTATGCTCAATGCTCTTGAGTGCATCCCGCAGGAGAGAGTGTTGAACAGTCTGCGGCTGTTTGGCGAGCACGTAATTCCAAAGTTCTCCGCGTCGGATTAGACCTGTACTAATCGGAACTATGCCGCTTGAACAGCTCGTTTCGGAACTTCCGACCATTCCTATCTGGGACATTGAACCAGTGGACCTCGACGGTGTAGAAATACTCCAAGCGCAATTCGAGCTTGCAGCTACCAATGTCGAGCGATTCCTACCGCCCGCTTTGCACCCAACGATCCCCCTTTAGGTCACTGGCC
>JAPOVY010000072.1:0-19121 GCA_026707905.1 Gammaproteobacteria bacterium
GGATAAAACCTTTGCGATCGAGGGCACGAAGGTGTTCCTCTGCAGCATTTGGGGAACGAAAACCGAACTTATCGGTGATGTTGCGACGGGTTGGTGGATATCCATTGTCTTGACGATATGTCCGAATGAAATCAAGTACCTCTGCCTGCCGCTTCGTGATAGCCTTCAATTTGAATCCCTCAGATGGTTGTTAGGACGTTCATGTATGTATTTATACACATAAATATTGGTATATGCAATTGGGATATTAGATTTACTTAGAATACAAGCATTCATGTAAACAATACATAAGTATTCTTATACTCCTATACACCAATCAAAAATTTGTCCTAATTTGAAAATAGGGTCACGAAGTGACGTAGGAATAGCCGACGCCGCAGTGAATGGACGAAACTGTCCGAGGGGATGGGGAATACGTGAAAGGGCGCCGCGGATGAGTATAGGCGCATATAGGCGAACTACGTGCTCGCGCAAGCACGTTATGCGAAACTGGATGACTACCTCGGTAGCCGGTTGCGTCTAAGCGAATCAGATGATATTGCGCAATTCCGGCGACAAATCTTTGAGTTCAGACGTATTTAAACCTAGATACGGACCTCCCAATGGGCGAAGCCAGCGCGCGCTGTAATATGCATTCAACGCTCTGCGATGCTGGTCCTTCGTTGTGTTCGTCCCGCTATTGTGCCAAGTTGCACCGTTAAGGAGCAATAGGGAACCAGCGGCCATCTCAGCCACCTCGTAGTCTGGATTTTGTGACACGGGTTGTGTCCAAGTGTGACTTTCAGGAACGACCAACGTAGCCCCCGTCTCTTCCTTAAAGTCATCGAGTGCAAGTAGTGTGTTCACGGCTAACGAGCGATGCGGCTGTGGTATTGGGTAGAGCACATCGTCTTGGTGGAACTCGCGTGGTCCTTCGCCGGGTACCACATCTTTCAACATGCAAGACGCGAACTGGATTGCGCCACCCCAAATTCCTTTTTGATGTGCGTCGGTCCCTTCCCCGAGTACTGCTTCTACGATTGCGAGCACCAGCGGTATACAGAAGAGATCATCGAATTCCCTCGTTTTCGTGAACAGTCCTTTGCACATCCGAGGGTAGACCGGTCCTCGTGGACCTTGCTTCTGAGTCGACGATACCTCGTACAACGCCTCGGCATCTCTTTGGGCATTAATTAGGCGTTCTTCAGCTATCAATCCTTCGATGATTGCAAAACCATTTTGGCGCATTTGGTCTACGACATCTGCGACTTGTGACTCAAACATCATGTCTCAAGTGTGGTAGTGCCGATGTAGAAGAACGTAATGGTAAGTACGTTCTATAAAAACTCGCGAAACGCGAGTGCAATAATCGCCGGTCAACAAAAAACAGTGGGTTTTACAGACCCCACGATAAGCCGAAGAGGACCGCAGGATGAGCTGGCAGCAGGAAGTCGAGGAACTCAAGCGACAAGTTGAATTCGCCAAGGAGCTAGGTGGCAAAGACAGCGTCGACTTTCACCATAGCCGAGGAAAGCTCACTGTTCGGGAACGCATCAGTTTGTTGGAGGACGCAGACTCGTTCCATGAAATAGGAGCAATTACGGGTACGGCCCAGTGGGAAGGCGATCAAGTTGGTGCATTGAAGCCTGCGAATTCCGTGATTGGAACTGTCAAGATCGATGGACGGAAGGTTGCGGTCGCAGGCGGCGACTTCACCATCCGAGGAGGAGCATCGGACGCAGCGGTAGGGAATAAGAGCGGCTATGCGGAAGCGTTTGCATTACGCACTCGCATTCCGTTTGTACGTTTGTTAGATGCGACGGGTGGTAGCGTGCGGTCATTTGAGCAGATGGGACGCACGTACTTGCCCGGAAATGCTGGCACGAACATATCTGCGGAATTACTGCAATTCGTACCCGTTGTCTCCGCGGTATTAGGGTCTGTTGCAGGACTTCCCGCCGTGCAGGCGTGTCTCTGTCATTTCAATGTGATGGTGAAAAACACGAGCCAAGTATTCGTCGCTGGACCGAAGGTTGTCGAGCAAGCGACTGGATCCGAGATTAGCAAAGAAGACTTGGGTGATGAACGGATACAGGTGAAAAACGGCGTCATCATGAACCTAGCGGAAGATGAAGTGGACGCGATTCACCAGATACGCAGATTCCTCTCTTACCTACCTGCGAATGTCTGGGACGAGCCACCTGTTCATTCGACGAGTGATGACGTGAACCGGCGCGACGAGTCATTGCTTTCCTTGGTGCCTCGGAACCGACGCCAGATTTATGAACCTCGCCAGATACTCGACGCGGTACTTGATCGGGATAGCTTCTTCGAGATTGGGGAGTATTACGGTAGAGCCAGGATCACCGGATTGGCACGGGTCGACGGTCATCCGGTTGGCGTTATGGCAAATCATCCAAAATACAACGGGGGTTCGATGGACGTTGCGGCGGGAGAGAAGACCATCCGTCTTATCGAGTTGTGCGACATGTTTCATCTACCTCTCGTTTATTTCGCCGATGAACCTGGATTCTCAGTTGGTGTAGCACAAGAAAAGCTTGGGATCGTGCGTGCCGGTGCGCGAATCGTGACGACGCTCGCTCGAAGCCGTATGCCGTACGTGTGTTTTGTGGTACGCCAGCTCTATGGCGTCGCTGGTGGTTTGCATCAACGAGGTGGCGACGCGCTCTATCGTCGTTTTTGCTGGCCATCGACGCATGGTGGGTCTATGCACATCGAAGGCGGAACGGCGATCGCATACAAACGCGATATCGAGACTGCGGAGAATCCTGAAGCTAAGCGCCAGGAGATTGAAGCACGATTGCAGTCGATTTCGTCACCATTTCGTAACGCGCACGCTTTCGGCATCGAGGAAATCATCGACCCACGCGACACTCGACCACTTCTCGTTGATTTCATCCACGATGCGTGGCGAGTCGTTCGCACGCAACTTGGTACCAAGTCCGGTCCCGCATATACGCCATAAAAATCGGAATGTCGCATTGTCCGTGCTGCGATAATCGTTATTAGTTATCGTTCCTGAAAGGTTGTCTTCGTTCATTGATGCACATAAGAGACGTCGTGAAGAACTGTAGTGGTTGTTGCACAATCGTATGTGTCGCGCTACTACTGAGTGGATGTGCGCCAAAGACGACATCTGAAATTGAGGAGCAACCAACGTTGGCTCATGTCATGGAGCCATTGCTGAACGACGCGTCGGAAGTGTTCTGGGATTCGGCTGGATTTATCGATACGTACGAAGGAACAACTGATCTAACGCCAACGACTGAAGAAGGCTGGCAAAAGGTCATTGACGCCGCGGACGAAATTACGCGGCTTAGTGGCGTACTTCAAGAAGAACGGTATTCGTTGAATCGTCCTGCTTGGAACGAGATTTCAGGTTTGTTGGCGGTCGCAGCAGATCGTGGTCGACAGTCTGTCGTCGATCGCGATGGCGCTGAGCTATTTGAAGCGGGGGCACAGCTATATCAAGTGTGCGTCGCCTGTCACCAATCCTTCTGGTCGAATAATCGATTTACGATCGCCAGCGCGGAGACACAATAACTCGAACAATCTGCGTCCACTTCGTTTTTAGCTCATCGTTTCGCTCAGTACTTCTAGATTAGGTTCCGTCCCCCACCCGGGACGATCCGGCATGTGCAACATACCGTCTCGAATATCCGGTGCGTGCGTGAAGATCGTTTCATCTGCTGCGACACGGTCGATATCAGTTTCCATGATCTTCAAGTTTGGAACGACACTACAAAAATGTGCACTCATCATGCTCGATAAATGGCCGTAGTAGTTGTGAGGCGCGACATTCACCTGGAATGCGTCAGCTGACGAGGCGACTTTCAATGCTTGCCATGCACCAATCCAAGGAATATCAATGATCGCAACGTCAAGTGCTTCTTCCTGAAAATAAGGAAGGTACTCGACAAGCCCAGTTAATGATTCGCAACCGCTGATCGTAAAAGGACTTTGTTGGCGAATGGTTGCCAGAGCTTTGGGATAAGGCGTATCGATCTCAATCCAATAGATATCGAGGTCTTTTAAGGCGCGCAGAATGCTCAAGTAACCTTCGGTGCGCGCATTAAAGTTCAAGTCGATCAAGATGTCGACATCGGGACCAGTACCTTCGCGAAACGCCTCGAGATATTCAACAAAACCATCCAAGACATAACGAGGGGGTGTACGCGATGGATCATCGTTTCGATTGAATCCTGGTCCCCAATTGACGAGACCTTGTTCCGTTTGCCGGTAGATGTTCGTTTTTAATGCAGTAAATCCTTCGTCAACGACTTCGCGGCCAAGCGCTCGTATGTCGTCCAGATTTCTCACCGCGGTGCGGTATTGGTCAGGGCGTGAAATCCGCCAAGTACCGCAGTGTGACCAATACACCCGCACGGCATCTCGGACCTTGCCTCCGAGAATTTCGTAGCATGGTACGTCGAAGTGCTTAGCCTTCGCATCAAGGATTGCGTTCTCTATCGCCCCAATCGCGCGCGGAAGGACGCCAAGGAGTGATTGTCGAGCAGTCGCTGCGAGTCGTGCGTAGATACCCTCGTGATTGATCGCATCTAGACCGACAACTGCACGACTCATACGGTCAATAGCCGTGGTGACACCTACCGCATCAAAGCCCTCGTCGTATTCGCTCCAGCCGATGACTCCGTTCTCAAGCTCAACTCGAACGAAGTGATAACGCCGCCATTCCGCAGGGCAGTGAAACGTCTTAATTTCTGTTATTTTCATATCTGTTAACACCAGATCGCGCAATGCTGTGCCGCTTAAAGCGCTTAACTAGCTAAGCGAGCGACATTCTGATGAATTAAACGTGCGTCCTTAGGTGGAAATCTGTGAAAATTCCTGTTTCGTGGCAATCCATCCTAAACGAGTCATCAATAAAACTAGAGTAGCAGCAGCATCTTGAACAAACCACGCCTCATCATCGATACTGATCCCGGTCACGACGACGCGATCGCACTAATCCTTGCGCACCATTTCGCAGACGTCAAAGGGATCACAACTGTCGCCGGAAATACGAGCGTCGAAAATGGAACGCGGAACGCCATCCGCATTTGCGATTTATTCGGTATCGATACGCCTGTTCATCGTGGTTCTTCGAGTCCGATCGCATCTGAAGCATCGTTCGCGAGTGAAGTTCACGGCGTAGATGGGTTAGGTGGGATTGAACTACCTGAACCGTCTCGATCGGAAACGAGCGATCTGGCTAGCGAGTTCCTGCTCGACGAGGTTGAACCCGACGTATGGGTGGTCGCGATAGGACCGTTAACAAATATTGCGGAAGTTTTAAAACGAGATAAAAACTGGTTTGACCGTATCGCAGGCCTCTCGGTCATGGGTGGAGGTGCGCATGGTGGTAACGTGACCGCAGCTGCGGAATTCAATATTCATTTCGATCCAGAAGCAGCTGACATTGTCTTTAGCGCTGGCGGCAATACGCTGATGAGCGGCATAAACCTCACGCACCAAGTACAGGTATCTGAAGCCGATTTGACCGCGGTCTATCGCGCATCACCTGAAAGTCCGCGTACGCAATTTATTGACCAGAACTTTGTTCAGATCATCGAGAGTCTACGTAACTTGACCGGGACGTCTGAAGTCGCGATGCACGACCCTTGTGCTGTACTCTCGGTGACGCATCCGGATCTATTCGAGTTTGTTCCTCGACAGGTAGCTGTTGAACTTCATGGCACGCATACTCGAGGTATGACGGTGGTGGACGAAAGGTTTCGAGTGTCTCGAGATGGACCGATGATCGACGTAGGCTACCAAGTCAAGGCGAATATCGTTAAGGACCTAATACTTGAAGTGCTTTACCGAGATACAGGCGGCTCTTGAAGAACTGACTTAGCTAACTCAAAATAAAATCGAACGGTCTTTTTTCTACCGTTCGCGTCCATGCCCATTCAACGCCTATTAATCGCGAATCGTGGAGAAATCGCGATTCGCATTGCTCAAGCTACGAGCGATCTTGCGATTTCCTCGGTAGGAATTCACTCGATCGATGACGCATCAAGTCTTCATGTGAAGTCAGTCGACGATACGTACGCACTTGACGGGGTCGGCGTGAAAGCGTATCTCGATATCGAGCAAATTGTCTCTGCAGCGAAAGAGATGGGATGCGATGCCGTGCATCCTGGTTACGGGTTTCTAGCAGAGAGCGCTGAGTTCGCGGCCGCGGTTGAGGACGCGGGTCTGATTTTCGTAGGACCAGCGCCAGCAACCCTTGCGTTGTGTGGCGATAAATCGCAAGCGCGCAAATCTGCGGTCGACGTTAATGTCCCTGTGGTCGTAGGGACTGACCAGCCGACTTCGCTCGACGAGGTAATCGGTTTCTTCAACTCCCTCGGACCGAATAAGGCGATCATGATCAAAGCGATCGCTGGTGGTGGGGGTCGCGGTACTCGCGTCGTGTCCGAGCCCAAAGAGATCGCGTCTGCATATGAGCGATGCCAGTCGGAGGCGACGGCAGCGTTCGGTAACGGTGATCTTTACGTTGAAGAACTGATCGAAGAAGCCCGACACATAGAAGTGCAAGTTGTTGGCGATGCAAAAGGTCATGCTGTTGACTTTCACACGCGTGAGTGCAGTGCTCAGCGTCGGCACCAAAAACTTATCGAGGTTGCACCCGCATTCGGGCTTCCGGATACGACATTAGAAGCTATTGAGGCGAGTGCTGTCAAAATCGCTGAATCGTTGAACTATCGGAGTTTAGGGACCTTCGAATTTCTTGTCGACGCGAAAAGTCAAGAAGAATTCGCATTTATCGAAGCGAACGCGCGACTACAAGTCGAACACACCGTCACAGAAATGGTGACTGGTCTAGATCTCGTACAGACTCAACTTCGACTCGCCGGTGGTGAGACTTTCGACGATCTGCAATTAGATAGTTGGTCCAAACACGGTACGACTGGCTATGCCATTCAATGTCGTGTGAACATGGAGGAGATTTCGCCAACTGGCGACGTCCTTCCTTCCGGTGGAACTATTTCACGTTACGAAATGCCTACAGGACCAGGTATTCGCGTCGATGGATTTGGGTACAGTGGCTATACCACGTCGCCCCATTTTGATTCGCTGCTTAGCAAGATCATCGTGTCAAGCCGATCCGAAAACCTCGATGTTGTGATCGAACGAACAAAGCGTGCCCTCGAAAACTGTCACGTTGAAGGTGTGCGAACAAATATTGCATTTCTACGGCAGATTCTCGGTTCAGAAGCGTTCCGAAACGGGGATGTAACGACACGGTGGGTAGATAGGAATGTTGCGCAACTTGCTGAAGCTGCTGGCGAAACTGAAGACGCGACGCGAACAATCGGTGACGCCGCATCTGGACTGGCTGGCGGTCAGATCGATTCACGAGATCCGTTGGCGTTGTTCGAATACGCTGATGCAATCAAGAAGGCGAAAGCTGAAGCGGCAGCTGCAGACGAGGAGTCGGAAAGCGAAGTCAATTTAGTCGCACTAGATGGATCCATCGGCCAGGCTGCACCGATACAAGGAACCGTCGTGAGCGTTAAAGTTCAAGAAGGCGACGCTGTTGCTGCTGGTCAGGAACTAGTGATCATGGAAGCCATGAAGATGGAACACGTGATCAGCGCGAGCGTAAGCGGCATCGTCCGCAAGATTGATGTTGAAGAAGGCAATGTCATTCAAGAAGGCTATCCACTTGTATTCGTCGAAGCCGCGGAGGTCGAAGTCGCTGGTACTGACGCGAGTGAGGAAGCGGATCTTGATCACATTCGCGGTGATCTTCAAGAATCTATCGACCGAAGGCAGTGGATCTACGACGAGCATCGACCCAAAGCGATGGAACGACGCGAACGAACTGGACAACAAACCGCACGCAAGAACATCAACGACCTTTGTGATGATGGAAGTTTCATCGAATACGGTCCACTCGTATTAGCAGCACAGCGGCGTCGCCGCACCGAACAATGGTTGCGAGAAAACACGCCTGCCGACGGACTAATCTGTGGCGTCGGTACGGTCAACTCGCATCTTTTTCCTGATCACGACGCCAGATGTGTGGCGGTCGCATACGACTATACCGTATTTGCTGGCACGCAAGGTCACAAGAATCACTACAAACAGGATCGCATATTCGAACTCGCCAATCGCTTTCGGTTACCGGTCATTCTGTTCAGCGAAGGGGGTGGTGGACGTCCAGGGGACACAGACGGAAGCGGCGGCGTTGGTATGGACACCTATACGTTCACACAATGGTCCAAGCTATCGGCTCGCGTGCCGCTCGTCGGCGTTAACTCGGGTCGGTGTTTCGCTGGAAACACGGCGTTGTTAGGCTGTTGCGATGTGATCATCGCTACGAAGAAGTCGACGATCGCAATGGGTGGACCTGCCATGATTGAAGGAGGTGGTTTAGGGATCTACACCCCAGAAGAAGTCGGTCCTATGTCGTTCCAAGTCCCAAATGGCGTAGTTGACATCATCGTTGACGACGAGCAACAGCTGATCGAAACAGCGAAGAAATACATCTCGTATTTCCAAGGCTCGATCGAGGACTGGGAGGCGCCGGATCAGCGGAAACTGCGACATGTCGTGCCAGAGAATCGGCTGAGGATGTACAACGTAAGAGATGTCATCCATACGTTAGCAGACGTCGATTCGGTATTGGAAATCCGTGAGAACTTTGGGATCGGCATCGTCACGTGTTTCTTACGGGTTGAGGGAAAGCCGTTTGGTCTGATAGCGAACAACGCACACCATTTGGCTGGCGCAATTGACACGGATGGCGCTGACAAAGCAGCGCGATTCTTACAGCTTTGCGATGCGTTTGATCTGCCGGTAATCAGCATCATGGACTGCCCAGGCATCATGGTTGGACCCGAAGTCGAGAAGACAGCCCTCGTTCGTCATTCGTGTCGTCTGTTTAACACGGGTGCTAATCTCTCGGTTCCGATGTTTGGCGTAATCATTCGCAAGGCGTATGGCCTGGGAGTTCAAGCCATGTGCGGAGGTTCTTCACTCGTACCGTTTTTTTGTGTCGCGTGGCCAACTGCGGAATTTGCTGGTATGAACATTGAAGGTTCTGTGAAGCTAGGCTATCGCAATGAACTCATGGCGCTCGAAACTGCGGAAGAACGGATCAAGCGATTTGACGAAATGGTCGCCAGTTCGTACGAACGAGCAAAAGCGGTTAATTCCGCAACATTTTTCGGCGTTGACGACGTGATCGATCCTGCAACCACGAGGAGTTGGATCGTGAGAGGGATGAAGAGCCTACCTGAGGCGATACCTCGCGAAACGAAGAAGCGCCCTTACGTCGACACGTGGTAAGCAAACCTTAGTTTACCAACGCGATTGTTCTCTGTCGATGTGGTCGCAACCGATTTCAGTCACATCACTCTCACGAAATGCCGGTGTATCTGCAAGGTTGTTTAAGTATGTTCGGCAGTAGAGGTCCTTGTCGTTGAACGAACGGTCACCGATCAGTTCCTCTCGAATTGATTCATGCGTCACGAGCTCGTCCATCATGCGGATTCCGCCGTCAGAAGCTGTATCAAGGATGATGCTGGTGTCGCCCGTCGCGTCGAATGGTGTCCATTCGATCTCGGTACCGTCTCGACCGCGTCCCGGATTGCCCGAATATGCGAATTCGGCCCAATAAGACATCATGCTCTTGCTTAGAGCGAATTGCGGTTCATCGTTTGGATAGAAACCCGCTAGCATGTTGTCGCCGGAGAAACTCCCAAATACGAATGGGATTTCGATTGCGTGCCCAGCCCCTAGTGCAACCTGTAGATCAAAAAAGATTGAACTCGCTTCTTCATCCCAGTCAAACCGATAGGCGTATACATCGTCGTGTCCGCCTGACCGCATGACTGAAGCAATTCCATCGACACCCCGAGCTTTCCATGACTGAGCCCCGTAATACACAACGCGACGATAGTCGTTCTCGTCCTTCAGTCTCGGGAACATTCCCAATACTGAGTCCGTGAATTCAGGTGACTGAACCATGAATAGCGTCGGTTCGTCGCGATTGGTACCCAGAATGACGGGAACATTGTTGTAGTTGTTCGTATCACCGAAGAGCTCAACATCTGGCGCGTTAGGAAGTACGAGGTCATCGCCGAAATCGCCCGGAAAGTCGAACATTCCAAAGCCACCATTGGGACCGAGCGTTGCGTATATTGCCGAAGCAGGTTTCGATTTCAGAAACTCTGATAGTTCTTGTGGGCTCCAATCGTTTTGCACTGTGGACGCCTCTGCTTCGTTAACTGCTAGACCGTCTGCAACCAACATTCGATTAACGACCTCTCGAGCACTGTTCGCATGACCGCCTTCGCTCGCGAGCATGTAGCCTACTTTGGGATCTCGAACGCGATATGAGCCGCTTTGCGAAATCGCACGATGGAATAAACCTCCTGCACGTGGTGAGGCCATTAGCGCCAACGCGTTGTATCCACCTGCTGACTCGCCGAACACGGTGATGTTATCGGGGTCACCGCCGAAACTTCGGATGTTGTCACGTACCCACTCGAGCGCACGGATAAGGTCCAAAATGCCGAAGTTGCCGCTTTGTTGTTCACTTAACGCAAGTACGTCCGGGTGATTAAACCAGCCGAGTAGACCAAGACGGTAGTTCGTGGTGACCACTACCAGCTTGTGTGTTGCCGCTAAAACGGATCCGTTGTAGGTCCCAGCTTCGCCAACAGAATTTCCCCCGCCGTGAATCCAGAACATTACGGGCGCATCGATACTGTTAGGTGGCGACCAGATGTTCAAGTAGAGGCAGTCCTCATTTCCAACAACACCTACTGTTGACTCGTTGTTTACACGAAGCGTTGGATTTGCAAATTGCACGCAAGGATCACCGAACGTGAGTGCTTGTTCAATACCGGTATGGGAATCGGGAGGCTGCGGCGCGACCCACCGCAATTCGTCTACTGGAGGCGCTGCAAACGGTATACCGAGCCATGCTCGTGCGCCGTTTGCGTCCATGAAGCCCACATACTCACCTTCTGTCGTTAAACGACTCGTTGTCGGTTCTGCGACTCTTGGTTCTTCAACCTGTGCTTCTTCTGGCCAAAGGAAATAGATAACGACCAAAGCAATTAGTAGGACGACGATGAGCCCGATGGCGACTTTTCTCAACATATCGATTGAATGATCCAGATTAGCATTGAAGGTGTCACAAATTTCCGCTTTGCTGACTTAGTACTCGTCGAAATGTCTAGCATTGCGCACTTGACTGATCCAAAGACGATAAAAAGGGCAACGAATTTCGACCATGATGACGTTCCGTTCGCGCGTAGCTTACGCTGTTGGCGATGCAGGGATCAACCTGTATTTCATGTCGACGCTGTCGTTTTTATTGTATTTCTACACCGATTTTTACGGCATCTCTGCTGCGGTTGCGGCGGGTATTTTCTTCGTAGCGAGAATTGTTGATGCAGTAACCGATCCGTTCATGGGATATCTAGCGGATCACACACGATCGAGATGGGGTCGGTTTAGACCGTATCTAGCGTTTGGGGCGATTCCACTTGCCGTGATTTCGATCGCAACTTTCACGATTCCTGATTTCAATGAAACGGGCAAGATCATTTGGGCGTACGTCACATACGTCTTATTCGGAGTGATCTACACGATCGTGACCATTCCGTACGCGGCCATGACAAGCGTTCTAACGGACGACCATGATGAACGTGCGATGCTCACATCGCTGCGAATGGGCGGCGCATTTTCGGGCGCGATGGTCGTGACGTTGGGAATGATGCCGCTCGTTAGCTTCTTCGGAGTCGAAAACGGATTCCAATATACGATGATCTTGTACGGGATTGTCGGCACTTTGCTCCTATGGTGGGCATTCGGTGGGACCAAGGAGCGAACAGATCTCGCGTTGCCAGAACAACGCATCTCATTACCAAACGCGATGAATGCGTTGTTCAGGAATACGCCGTTGTGGATCGTTATTGCCCTGTTCATTCTTGGTATGTTGGCGTTCACTTTCCGACAAACGGTCGCACCGTTTTACTTCAAATACACGATGGCGCGACCCGAGCTCATAACACATTTCTTTTCGATTACGCTAGCTGTCATGTTTATCGGTCTGATTTTCGTACCGTTCTTGACGAAAAGATTCGGGAAGGCGGTGACGGTCCAGATCGGTGCGATCGTCGCAATGATCGGCGCGACGGGGTTCTACTTCAACGATCCAAGCAACATTGTGATGGTATTCGTTTGGGGTTGCATCATGGCAGTCGGTGGTGCCCCAATAGCGGTGTTAGGTTGGGCTATGCTCGCAGACACGATCGAATACGCGCAACATGCTCACGACGTTCGAGCAGATGGCGTTATCTACTCCACTGCGAGTTTCTTTCAAAAAGTAGGAAAGACGGTTGCGGGTACTGCAATCCCAGCGATTCTTGCGCTCACTGGATTCGTTGCCAATCAAGCGCAGTCAAGTGAAGTCCTCGGTGGCATCCTGTTGTGTATTGCTGTGATACCGTTTATTGCAAATCTAGCGCTGCTTTTGATCCCGTTCGTCTACAAACTCGATGCAGACGCGCACGGTAAGATCGTACGCGAACTTAAGGAACGTTTAAGGATCAGGCCTCACGAGCAGCTTTGAAACCGTCTCGCTCCGAAAGGAGTCCGAAATAACGCTGTGAGTTAGGATGGTCAGCTGTAAGCACGCCGGTTCGTTCAGCAAGCATCAGTGAATAACCCATCATGATGTCAGCTGCGGAGAATAAATCGCCAAGTAGATACGGTTGATTCTCGACACATCGGTCGATCCCGTCTAAACACGCTCTCGCGCGTTGCTTCGCATCCGGTACGACAGCGGCAATTCTCTCTGCGGGTGGTTTGATTACCGTATTGTGAACGATGTCACCTAACGGACGTGCGAATGTCGCTTCTGCGAACCAACACCACTGGTAATACAAAGCCAGATCATTTGGATCCGAAGGGACCAAGCCGGCAGGTCCATATCGCCCAAGTATGTATTCAACCATCGCTCCTGACTCGAACATAGTAATCGCACCGTCCTCAAGAACGGGTACCTTTCCGGTGGGTGACTTCGCTCGCCATTCGGGGGAGGCTTTGAACGTAGCGTCGAAGTTTGGAATCGTCTCAATTGCGAGTGGTAAATTGAGTTCATGGCAGAGCCAGATCACACGAATCGAGCGCGTACCTTTAACGTGATAGATCTTCAATAGTTAATTCCTGAGTGCGGTGAGCGTGTATTGTTGCGCTATTGAGCAACTTTTGAGATTCTAGCGGAGAGCATTCGATGAGCGACGTAATTGAGACTTATCAAACTGAGGAATTGGACTTACTACGTGATCAGATTCGTCGGTTCATGCGCGACTTCGTAAAACCGATCGAAGACAAGCTGCCCTACAACGCAACAGGGTGTGCTCGCGAAGATCGCGCGCTACTCAAAGCCAAAGCTGAAGAGATGGGTCTTACACGCCTATCCGTACCGGCTGAATATGGTGGCAATCCTGTCAGTGCTCTTACACGTGTTGTGATTGCAGAGGAATCGGCAAAGTGTCGTTTAGGTGCATACGCGCCTGCACTCGGCGCATTCGGGGGCGGACCACCAAACGTAATCTGGTCGGGTACTCCGGAGCAGATTGAGAAATATGGCGTTCCGTGCGTTGAAGGGAAGAAGCGTGCGTTTGTCGCGATCACGGAGCCAACGGGAGGTTCAGACCCGCGCAACAATATCTCGTCGCGAGCTCGAAAAGAGGGGGACGTTTGGGTTTTAAATGGTCGTAAGATGTGGATCACCGCGGCTGGCGGCGCGGACTACGGCATCATTTTCGCAAAGACCAAAGATGGGATCGATGGTAATCCGCCTCAGATCACAGCTTTTATCGTTGAACCTACCTTTCCTGGCATTTCTTTCAATGAAATCAAAGTGATACGAGCACTTTCTCCATACGAAATTGTGCTTGATAACTGCGAAGTACCGGCACAAAACGTACTGGGCGAAGTCGGTCAAGGTTTTGGCGTAGCCCAGCGTTGGCTTGTTGATGCCCGGATTCCTTATGCAGCGGGATGTGTAGGAATCGCGCAGGAAGCGCTCGACATGGCTTGTGGTTGGGTCAAACAACGACCGACGCGTGATGGGATGCTTGCCGACAAACAAGCGATTCAGTGGATGATTGCAGACTCGGAAGTCGAGTTAAAGGCAGCGCGACTCTTGGTATATGACGCAGCGTCGCAAGTTGATGCTGGAGAACCCGGTAAAGTCGACGCTTCAGTTTGCAAGCTCGTTGCGACGGAAACAGCGGGTCGCGTCGTCGACCGTGCGATGCAGATGTTCGGTGGTATGGGCATGGCACAAGAAATGCCGCTTGAGCGTTGGTATCGAGAACTTCGCGTAAAGCGAATTGGTGAAGGACCCTCGGAAGTTCATCGTATGGTGATAGCACGTGACAAACTACGCAATACTGACGGTGGCAGCTACTTCGGCTGACGCACCCATCGACTACGGCATGACGGTTTTCTGATGTGATTTGCCACAGAAATTAGTCAGGATCGTCGTGCTGTGTCCAAAGTTCAGCACGGTTTAAGAGCATCTACGCGTCAGACCAAACACATACTTGCAGCTTCAAGATACACTGTCAACCACGCCTTCCACGTACAGCAAATGGAGGGTAGGTCCAAGCGACGCACGTATTACCTCGTCACTCCAGCCACGATCCAATAATGTATCGAAAATCTCTTTTGTTGGCTTCGAATTTGCTCGAACTATCGTGATTACGTCATCGACAAACGGCGATATTGGAATGTCATCCAGTCCTTGACGTTGTATCACTTTTCCGCGTTCGAATACATCGCCATTGAATAGTGCGACGTCTTCGATCTTCGCAGTATCCGATACAGCAAGTACGGTAGTGTCCGAGAGCTGTTGTAGATCAGCTTGACGTTGTTGTCTGTTGGATTCGAGCTCTCGCAGTGCGTTTGTGAAGTTGACAGGTAAATCACCATGAAATAGGGTGGTACGCTCGTATCCCCTACTGGCTTGACCCGATACGGCGCGCACAAATGCGGCGCGAGGCGAATACTCGTCCTCGCCGGTAATCTGTCGTGCTTTCCAGAAGTACGAATCGACAGATCGATTAGAGCCGTAAAACAATCGTGCTAATTCGCGAAAATGTCCATAGTGTTGACGGTATTGGCGCTCGAACGCTTCTGCTGCGAGTGATGCTAAATCTGGAGTATTGAGTGTCGTCGCAACGAGTGCGGCGCCGATTGTCGCGCTGTAGATGGCGAGGTGTACACCCGTCGAGAACAGTGGATCGATAAAGCACGCTGCGTCGCCAATAAGACAGTGTCTTGGACCCGCGAATCGTTCTGTTTCGTACGACCAATCACGAGTGGCGGAACAAGGAGTGATGGCTTGAGCATCAGCTAAAAATGACGCCGTATATTCGGACGATTCGATTACATCTTTGAACCAAACATCGATGGTTTGCGCACGGATCGCAGTCGTCGCAGTGTCCCGGTCCGCGACAACACCGACGCTGGAAACATCATCCTTCAATGGAATCTTCCATATCCATCCGTCGGCAACTGACTCAACAAGGATGTTGCCGCTCGCATCACCCGACATGTGACGCCCGCCGTGGAAGTACCGATACACGGCGAGATTCTTGAAATCATCGTCCCAAGTCTTCGCGTCTTGTTGATTAGCGACAAGTGAATGTTGCCCGGTTGCATCGATCACATACGATGCGGGCCGCACCTCACCTTCGACTTCGACACCAATTGCAGTATTGCCGTCGAAACAAACACGTTGAACTCGGGAATCTTCATGCACGTTAGCACCGCTCTTGCTCGCATGTTCCAGCAGTATCTGATCGAATTCGTCTCGATTAACCTGGTATGCGTACGTTTGTACTTTGTTGGTTTCGCGAAAGTACCACGTCCAGAGTTCGTCGTCCACGCCCCAAGCCATCGTCGCACCGTTCTTGACGGTGAATCCAGCTGCTCGAACTCTTTCAGCCGCACCGCTGAGCTCGAGTGCTTCGATCGTAGCAGGTAGTAAGGATTCGCCGATGTGCGTACGCGGAAAACGGGCCGCTTCGTAAAGCTGGACTTCAAACCCGCGTTGTGCTAGCAATGCGGCGATCGTACTACCCGCAGGACCGCCACCGATGACGGCTATGCCGTCCATTGAACTATGCTAAGACGCGGCCTCGGACGACTCGGATTCTGTAGTAGCATCGCCGTTTTCGACGGTTTTATTGGTTTGTGGATCGACTTCAAACGGACCTTTTAAGTCGAGTTCCTTAGCCATTTCGCGTACTGCGGGGATTACGTCAGAGCCCATCAATCGAAGACTGCGCATCGAGTCATCGTGCGACATTGCCCCGTCGCCGTCCCAGAAGAATATGGATCCTGGACGGAGAGTTTCGAGTACGTGCCTTACGCGCGGGATAACGGTATCGGGTGTACCCGATATGATGCTGTATTTCTCCGTCTGATCGACGTATGTGTCAAAAGGTCTGTCCGGTTTCGGCGGTTCGGCTCTCTTACCCGCTTTTGCCGCTTCTTCCTTGTGTTGCGCTGCGCGGCCCCGCGACGCAGCGGCAGCAAAACTTCGCATCGTGGGAAGCAGGTTGTTACGCTGAGTCAAGCCAGGTAAGTTCTGGATGAAAGGTCGAACGGTTCCTTGGTTTCCTTCTAAGAATGGATTGCTCGGACCTTGCACGAACTTCCGACCTGCTTCTTCAGCTAGCTTCTCGTTTTCGTCAACGTGAACCTTGAACAAATATCCTCGGTGCTGAGTACCGGTTTCATAACCCTCTTCCTTTGCAACTTCGGTGTAGTACTCATACGACTCACGCGTAGGCTCAAGTTCGGTCGCCAGCATGACGTACGGATATCGGTGCTTCGCCGCCCACGCAACGGTATTACGACTCATGACGCCGGGAATCCAGATCGGCGGGTGCGGGTCTTGATATGGTCGAGCCCATGGATTCACATAGCGGAAGTGGTAGTGATCCCCTTCCCATCGATACGGACCAGGTTGTGTCCACGCCTTGATGATAAAGTCGTGCGCTTCTTGAAAGCGTTCCCAGTTGTAAGGCGCAGCGGCATTATGTGCGACACTTTCACGTCCTGTGCCACGTACCCAGCCAGTAACCAAGCGACCTCTGCTGATCATATCGATTTCTGCAAGTTCCTCTGCAAGGAACAATGGATCGTCCCAGATAGGCAGAATGTTGCCGAGAAGAACGATCTTTGCACGTTGCGTAATGCGTGCCAGGATCGCAGCCTCGAGATTCATGACACCACCCATACAAAACGGCGTTGAATGATGTTCGTTCAACATCAGACCGTCGAATCCCATTTCCTCAGCGTAGATCTTCTCGTCAAGGTATCGGTTGTAGAGATCCGATCCAAGTTTCGGGTCATAGCTGGCGTTTGACATCGTCAAATCGGTGATACTGCGACCTGTTGCGCCGAAGTAACCAGAACTCTGATCTTGATATGGACGCTCAGTGAAATAACCTACGAACATGACTAACCTCCGTGCGAAACTTGGTCTAGTTGTGTACCGCAATGCGACGCGATGAGTGTCTGCACTTCATCTGGCGCTTCAATCTCTACGACGTGTCCCGCGTTTTTCACAATGTGAATCTCAGCGTCGTTCAGCGCTTCTTTGAATTGTTCTGCAACATCGATCGGCACTACTTTGTCGTGCTCTCCCCAGATCAATGAAGTCCTCGTGCCCACGTTCTTGAGAAGTTCACCAAGACGTCGATTGAACATGTAGGGCTTCCACGATACGCGCGCTGTCATTTCTCGAGAGTGATCCCAAAGCTCGCGCATCTCCTGCGGCGGTTCTTCGCCAAAGTGGCTCACATAGCTGTCTCGTTCGCTGAAACTTTCTTCAACGTACTGTCGATGGGAGTACATCATCTGATCCATGATCTCACCGTCGCGCGGTTGGATACCCACCGCTCCGACTAGCACTAATTTGGCTATCGTCGTCTCGCTCATGGTAGCAATCTCGGCAGCAACATACCCGCCGAAGCCAAATCCGACGAGGTTGTACGGCGCGGCCGCTACGTGATTCGCGAAATGTGCGACAAGAATCGCGATGTCACGAACGGTGCGTGCCCACAAAGGTCTTTCAGATCCGCCCCAGCCGGGCATATCCGGTATCAACACGGTAAAGTCGTCTGCGAGTTTTTCGTGCAGCTCTAGAGTACCGGGGTTCCCCCAACTGTGATGTAGACAGATTAACGAAGGACCGTCGCCGCCTCGAAGGTACGAGATTTTGCCCGTCGGCAAATCAAGTTCTGCGTGTGCGAACTGATCGGATTCAGCCATGTGCTCTAATCGTCTTGTACCATTGAACTAGCAGTCTAAGTAGGCGTGAGCTTTCCAAAATCCTATGTCTCGAATAAGCCAAGCTGACCTAACGCAGAGCGTCGCGGACGCGCTGCAGTATATCTCATACTACCACCCCCCTGATTTTATCAGCGCGATGCGTTCCGCATGGGAACGTGAAGAGTCGCCTGCCGCGAAAGATGCGCTCCGTCAGGTATTGGTTAATTCAAGAATGTGCGCTCTTGGCAAACGTCCGATTTGCCAAGATACGGGAATCGTAAACGTGTTCTTGGAAATCGGTCTCAAAGTTGAGTGGACGGACGACATCGACATCGAAGATGCTGTTAACGCGGGGGTGCGTCAGGCTTTCCTCGATCCCAACAATCCATTACGCGGATCTGTTCTTGTAGATCCCGATGGTGAACGACGGAATACTGGAGATAACACACCTGCCGTGATTCACATGCGCATAGTACCTGGTGAAAAAGTAGACGTGGAGGTCGCTGCGAAAGGAGGCGGGAGCGAAGCGAAAGCAAGGTTTGCTGTACTGAATCCGTCGGAATCAGTGGTCGATTTCGTTATGAGTCAGGTACCGTTGATGGGTGCAGGTTGGTGTCCACCTGGAATCTTGAGCATCGGCATCGGCGGAACCCCTGAGAAAGCGATGCTGCTCGCGAAAGAAGCAATGATGGAGCCTATTGACATTCAAGAGCTGCAAGGACGTGGTCCAGAAAATAGGGCAGAAGAGCTTAGACTCGAGCTATACGAAAAGGTCAATGCACTCGGTATAGGTG
>JAPOVY010000072.1:19131-23211 GCA_026707905.1 Gammaproteobacteria bacterium
ATTAGGAGGTTTAACGACCGTCCTAGATGTCAAGGTCGCTGAATTCCCAACACATGCAGCGAACAAGCCTGTCGCAATCATCCCCAACTGTACCGCGACTCGACACCTTCACTTCGTGCTTGACGGATCGGGTGTACCTGAATTCGAGGCACCGGATTTAGATTTATGGCCTGATATCGAGTATTCGACGAGTGCGGATTCAAGACAGGTCGACTTAGGCACGGTTACGAAAGACCAAGTTAGAGATTGGAAAGCGGGGGAAACACTGTTACTCTCAGGCAAGATGCTGACCGGACGAGACGCCGCTCATAAGCGGTTAATTGAATTGATCGAACAAGACGAGCCTTTACCAGTCGAGCTTGATGATCGATTCATTTACTACGTCGGCCCAGTCAACGCAGTTAGGGACGAAGTCATCGGTCCCGCCGGTCCGACGACCGCAACGCGCATGGATAAATTCAGCGACACCATGTTGTCGAAAACTGGTTTGTTGGGAATGATCGGAAAAGCGGAGCGTGGTGAAGCCACGATTGAGGCGATCCGAGAACATGGTGGGGTTTCCCTCATTGCTGTTGGTGGCGCGGCTTATTTGATCTCCAAAGCGATCACCGATGCTAGATTGCTCGCGTTTGAAGATTTGGGTATGGAAGCGATCTACGAGTTTGAAGTCAAAGACATGCCCGTAACCGTGGCCGTTGATGCTCGTGGGGAATCAGTTCACCGAACGGGTCCGATTCAATGGCGTAAGATGGAAGTCATCAGCGCTTAGTACGTGATTCAGCTTCCGAGGAAATTCACCATCAATATATGCTGTATGTTTAGTCTAAATAGACGTTCAAGTGCCTGACAAAGTCATGCGGGTGACACGTTTTTACACTAAGTCGGATGGCGGATCTGCGTTCGACGAAGTGGAAATCCCTTTTGAAAATGAGTCCTTAGACAATTGGGGAAATCTGTTAAGGACCAGCGCACGAATTGATTCGTCTGGTGTTCAAGTATTCGAAGCTCCTGAAGGCGGCTTTCAGGATTGGCACAACGCACCACGTCGGCAGCTCTGTATCGTTCTGTCAGGAATATGGGAAATCGGAACTACCGACGGTGAGTTGCGTCGTTGGGGTCCCGGTGAGGCGTTTTTACCGGATGACGTTGACGGCACGGGCCATACGAGTCGAGTTGTGGAAGGTCCTGTTCGTATTTTGTTCGTTCCCTTGGGAGAGCGCTCCTTTGTCAATTTTGATGGCTAGGACTTACCGCTCGCCTTACGTTTCTAACGCTTCGTGACCTTTGAAATGCTCTAGACACTCCGGATTTTCGAGTGCACTGGTGTTCTTCACTCCGCGTCCGTGGATGATCTCGCGGACAGCTAGTTCAGCTATCTTCCCCGATCGCGTACGTGGGACATCAGCGACTTGCTCGATTTTGGCGGGGACGTGACGTGGCGATGCGTTACCGCGTATCGCGGTCCGGATGTCCTTGCGTAGATGTTTGTTAATGCGCAAGCCTTCCTTCAACACGACAAAAAGAACGATACGTGTGTCGTTTTCCCAGTCTTGGCTAACACAAACAGCGTCGACTATTTCGTCAAATCTCTCAAGCTGACGGTAGATTTCCGCAGTGCCTATGCGGACGCCGCCTGGATTTAATACCGCGTCGCTGCGTCCATGAATAACGTATCCTCCGGTCGCCGTATTGATCTCCGCGAAGTCGCCGTGTGCCCAAGTATTTTTGAATCGTGCGAAATATGCGTGGTGATATCTAGATCCATTAGAGTCGTTCCAAAAGCCAAGGGGTGCGCTCGGGAACGATTTGATACAGACCAGCTCGCCTTTTTGATCCAATATCGAATTCCCTGCATCGTCGAACACTGCAGTAGCCATCCCTAAACCAGGTCCTTGGATTTCCCCTCGATACACAGCGGATAGTGGATTTCCGAGTACAAAACAAGATATTAAGTCTGTGCCACCGGAAATCGAGGCGAGCCAGACGTCTTTCTTAAAGTCCTGATACACATAGTCAAACGACTCGTGTGACAGAGGTGAACCTGTTGTGAGGATAGCGCGTAATGAACTAAGGTCGTGGCTCTCCCGTGGTTTGACCTGTACGCGTTCGATACTAGAGACGTATTTCGCACCAACGCCAAACGCGGAAATTCGTTCTTGGTCGATGAGATCGACAAGCGCGGTGCGTCGTTGGAAAAACGGTGAGCCATCGTAGAGAACAAGAGTAGATCCCGTCGCGAGGGCTGAAACGAGCCAGTTCCACATCATCCAACCGGTCGTGGTGAAGAAGAACAACACATCCTCGCGGGTTAGATCGACGTGCAATTGATGTTCTTTCACGTGCTGAAGCAGTGTTCCACCTGCTCCGTGGACGATGCACTTAGGTACACCTGTGGTACCCGATGAAAACATGATGTAAAGCGGATGATTGAACGGTAAGTGTTCGAATTTCAAGGTGTCGGTTTCGATCGAATAGATACGTTGAAAATCACAGCGATCGGAATCGAATGAACGACATAGGACGTGCTTGATAGTTGGGATCCTAGACGCGAGGGACCGTACGTTTTCCGACACGTCGTACGTGCGTCCGTTGTACTGATATCGATCGGTTGCTAGTAGCAACTTCGGTTCAATCTGACTAAACCGGTCAAATGCGCCTTCAATGCCAAAATCCGGTGAGCACGATGACCAGATCGCGCCGATGCTTGCGGTTGCCAACATCGCGATGACAGTGTCCGTGTTGTTCGGTAGCCAAGCAGCGACACGATCATTTTTCGTGATGCCTAGGCGCGCCAGTTCGTGTGCGAATGCGGCAGTTCGAGTGCGCAATTGCACGTAGGTGAGTTCAAGCCGTGCGCCGCTCTCGTTGATCTCAACCAAGGCGGTCTTATCGTCGTTGTATTTGAGGAGGTTTTCTGCGAAGTTGAGGGTCGCATCGGGAAACCAGGCACTATCCGCGAATGGGATGGTCTCTGATAGCGTTGTCGTACCCCTGGAACCTATGACGTCCGCGAATTCCCAGACAGCACGCCAGAATTCTTCGCGGTTTTGAATCGACCACTTGTAGAGTTCGGAATAGTCCAACGAAAAATCAAGCGCACGAGCGAAGGTCGCTAGGTTTGACCTCTCTAAGGAATCAGCTGATGGCTTCCAGAGTAGCTTGTCGCGGTTCAAGGGCTCTCACTCAAAGTTAAGAAGTTCGTCTAAGATATTGATTCTGTTGCATTTTGATACAAACTAGCAAGTTCCGAACGGATTGTCGTGCGTAAACTAGACGCGCCTTCGAAATGGTTTCTACACAACCTTGAGTGAGAGTTTATACGACAGACTAACGCACGTCGCTCAAGCAAATCCAGACAAACCATGTTTATTGTTCGAAGGTAAGAAATCGATTAGCTATGCGCAGCTCTTCGATCAAGTGCATCGTGTTGCAACGGTTCTTCACCACCGTGACATTGCGCCGGGTGACAGAGTCGTCGCACATTGCGAAAAAACGCAGCTCACCTTGTCTCTTTATCTCGCATGCCTTCAGGTTGGCGCGATTTACGTTCCACTGAACACAGCATACACGTCGAATGAGCTTGGATATTTCTTAAAAAACGCCAAACCGAAACTCTATGTTGGGTCGTCGAGAATCGAATCTGAAGGAGTATCCTCGCTAGACCAATTTACTCTCAAGGGCGATGGGTCGGGATCTCTTGACGAAGCCGTGCAAAGCATAGCTACGCCATTTGAGATTTCGGTAGAAAGATCGCACGATGATGTTGCTGCGATCCTCTATACCTCTGGTACGACGGGTCGATCGAAAGGTGCGATGCTCACGCACCGTAACCTGCTGAGCAATGCTCTCACGTTGAATGAAGTGTGGGGGTTCAGTGAAAACGACATATTGCTTCATGCACTACCAATCTATCACGTACATGGTCTGTTCGTTGCGGTGCATTGCGTGTTGTTGAGCGGTAGTTCGATGATCTTTCAGCAGCGTTTTGACGTGCAGAACGTGATCGGTGAGTTACCGAACGCCACGGTCCTTATGGGCGTTCCAACGTTCTACACGCGACTCCTTGCACAACCTGACTTT
>JAPOVY010000136.1 GCA_026707905.1 Gammaproteobacteria bacterium
TTCTAGTGCGCACTCCATTTTTGATGTGCTAAATATGTTTAAAACACGATATCCCTGCTGTTTTTAGGAGCATGCCGTGGGGGGTTTGGAGGGCAAGGTGGTCATCGTTACGGGCGCCGGAGGTGGTCTGGGTCGCTGTCACGCCTTGCAGTTCGCGGAACGCGGTGCAAAGATTGTCGTGAACGACCTGGGCGGTAGTGTACATGGCGATGGATCAAGCGACATGGCGGACGCAGTCGTCGAAGAAATCAAGGCAGCAGGAGGAGAAGCGGTCGCAAATAAGGCGTCAGTGTCTAGTCGCGAAGGCGCTGCTAGCATCGTTGAGGATGCGGTCAACGCGTTCGGTACGGTCGATATCGTGGTCAATAATGCGGGGATACTTCGCGATAAATCCTTCAAGAACATGACTTTGGACGAATTCGATCAGGTGATCGATGTTCATCTACGTGGATCGGCGTACGTTACTAAAGCAGCTTGGCCCATCATGTACGAGAAGAACTGGGGCCGAGTCGTACTCACCAGTTCTACATCAGGGATCTACGGAAATTTCGGTCAGGCTAACTATGGCACCGCGAAAATGGCGATGCTGGGTTTGATGAATGTGCTTGCCATCGAAGGTGCATCCCACAATATTCGGGTGAACTGTCTATCACCGGGAGCGGCAACGCGAATGACAGCTAGCGTCCCAGGTTCTACTCTGGATGCAGACAATCCTCCGCCAGCAATGGATCCGGCCTTGGTTTCGCCGGCGGTCCTCTACATGTGCAGCGAAGACGCCCCGTCGGCAGTAACGATTCACGCATCGGGTGGCCGATTCTCGCGATCTCAAACATTTACCAACGAAGGGATTCGTTTAGGGGAGAATGCTTCGTTTGAAACGCTCGCCGAAGCACCAGATGGTGCTCTCGACATGAGTAATGCAGAGCCGTTCGATCCGCTGAACCGTAGACGTCGCGGTTAGAGCGATTGAAATCGGTTTAATCTATCGAGAGCCTGATCTCAAACTTGGATTAGGCTCTTTTGTTTTTGCGTGATTACACGTGTACACATCGAATGTGTCCACTAATGTGTCAGACCAGACCAAGTTGATACGGGCTTCGCACGAACATGGCTAGCTACGAACCGAGACGTAGCGACGCAAGACTCATTGTCTATCTTGACGTGAAGAGTCCGTACGCATATCTGGCGAAAGATCCGACGAAGCAGTTGATTCACGACTTCAACATCGAGATCGATTGGCGCCCACTGACCCTCAATATTCCAAGCTTTCTCGGCTCGGCACGTGTCGATGATCGAGGCGAGGTCGTTGAAAGCAAGAGATCGCCTCGGCAGTGGAACTCAGTGCGATATGCGTATATGGACGCGAAGCGCTACGCTCGTATCAACGACATCAAGATCTACGGTCCGCGCAAGATCTGGGATACGCGGCTGATTCACATCGCTTTTCTATACGTGAAAGAACGCTTTTCGGAAAAGCTCCTGCCTTTCCTTGATCATGTGTATGAGCGTTTCTGGCTACGAGACTTGGATGTCGAGTCGTTGGAAGTCGTTCACGGTGCACTGAAAAACGTAGGTGTTCCAGACGAGGATTTCGATAACTACCTTGAAGGCGAAGGTGGGGTGGCGCACGACCGCCTACAGGATGAGTTGCATCCTGCTGGCATCTTCGGCGTCCCTTCTTACATTATCGATGACGAACTGTTTTTTGGGCGCGAGAACTTGCCGTACGTGCGTTGGATACTAGGTGGAAGAGATGGACCGCCGCCTGATATAGCGTATCAGGGCTTCACATGATCGAGCTCGTTCTGGACTTCGTCAGCATAAATTCATACCTTGCGTTGAATCCCGCTAAACGACTTGCCGATGACCTCGGAGTCGAACTCAAACTGACGCCTCTACGAACGACGAGTGAGCTGGGTTCAGTTGCAAATTCACCGGATGCCGGAGTAGCGGAACGCCATCGTCAAGTACGAGCGAAATACAAGCAGCTCGACGCGATGCGATATGCGGCTGTACAAGGCTTGAAGATTGCGATTGTGGGCAACGATTGTGATTCGTCCGTGGCGTTACGTGGCTTACTCGCGGCGCAAGACCAAGACAAAGGTTTCGATTTCGCGAACACAGTATTTCAAAGATACTGGGTAGGAGAACTAGAGTTAGATTCACCTTCCGAAATCCTTGAAGTTCTAAAGGAAGTCGGTATCCGTGAGTTCAATGATTCAGACCCGCGCTGGGATCTTGAACATATCAGAGCAGAGATGGACGAACGTGAGATCAGTTCGGTACCTACTTTTTGGGTGAATGGCGAACGCTATTCAGGCAGGCAGCATCTGCCAATGATCCGATGGCAACTAGGTCGATACGAGGGTGCAGGACCTCTATGATCGCGTATCGCGGTTAGAAAGGCTCGAGTCGAGTGTGTGCTCTCCAAAGACACGTTTACTCGGTGAACGGCGATACCTGAGAATCCTAGTTTGTTTCGTTACATGGTGGGTTGTAATTACCTAGTAAATCTGACTCGACCGTGAACGGTGTATTCGTTCCATGTATCGCAATATACGGACCTCCGTACCGACCGTCATTGTCTTCAACACATTCCAGTTTTTCGTGGTTTGATGTTAACCTGTTCTTGGCGTTGTCAGTAGCGCCAATGTATAGCACATCGCTATCGATGATACTCTTGTTGTCGCGTAGAAACGCGTAGGCTACCGGAATTGCTTCGAAATTTCCAAGTTTATCGAGTCCATAGACATCAAAAGTGTAGCTTGTTCCTGATTGTCCCGTAAGCGCTATGGTGGAATGGTTCTGCATCAATATTCGGTCAGATGGAATTAGAAAAGCAATTCTATAAACTATACTCCCTAGATATCGCGCTTTGGTTGTGAAAATAATCTTCTGCAAATTCCACATATAAAAATGCGCCCGATCGCGA
>JAPOVY010000093.1 GCA_026707905.1 Gammaproteobacteria bacterium
CATGACGAAATCGGTTTAGCCACTAGTGGACGGTAGCGCTTCCAGCGAGGAAGTATTGGGATTTCTACTCTGAAATCCCAAATTAGCTCTAGAAAAAGATCGCAGGGGGTTCGTGAGGCGGAAGTGCCTTATCCAACCCCGCCCCGTGTAGTTGCTCTCGAATGAAGTTAAAAATCTCTCTTGCGGAGTGCATACGCAAGGCTCGGGCAACGATTCGCCGGCAGTTGGTCATTGTGATATTGCGAATCACCCATTTCACTCGCGGAATATTGGTCGCGTTCATCGATAGGACGTCGTAACCCATACCAATACACATTACGGCGCCTTCTACTGTACCCGCCAGTTCACCGCAAATACCTATGGGTTTCCGGGCTTCGTGTGCCGTCTTCGCCAGCATCCTTAGAGCATGTACCATCGAAGGATCGAACTCCCTGTAGAGCTCTGCAACCTGTGGATTCGTCCGAGACGCAGCGAGCATATATTGCGTGAGATCGTTGGTTCCAATGGCAAGGAAATCGACGAGTCGCATGACCTGTTGTCTCTGGAATATCAGCGACGGTACTTCAATCATGACCCCGATTTGCGGCTGTTTGGCGTTGACGCCTTCTTCGATGACTTCGCGGTACGCTTGGTCGATATATCGCTTCGCGATCTCAATCTCTTCGATATTTGAGACCATCGGTAGCATGATCCGTAGGATGCCTTCAAGGTCGGCGTTCGCCTTGAACATCGCGCGTACTTGACCAAGAAAGATGTCGGGATGGTCCAGCGTGACTCGAATCCCCCGCCAACCTAAGAAAGGGTTTTCTTCTTCGATTTTGAAGTAGGGTAGGTCTTTGTCGCCGCCGATATCTAGCGTCCGCATTGTGACGGGACGTGGGTCGAACGCTTCCATGTGCTCGCGATAGATACGACGCTGCTCTTCCTCGGTAGGGAATCGGTTTCGATTCGCAAATGGAACTTCGGTTCTGAATAAGCCGATCCCTTCTGCACCTAGGTCTAACGAACGCGAGATCTCGCTCACCAACCCAATGTTGACCCAAACGTTGATTCGTACTCCATCCATCGTGACGCTTGGTAAGTCACGAATTTCATCCAGCTCAGCCTGAAACGACTCTTCAACATCGACGAGCTCTTCGAAATGACTCGTCGTCGCCGCCGAGGGGTTTACGACGATCTCGCCGTAATAACCGTCAACGATGAGAGGCAGGTTGTCTATATCGAGCAGTGGAAGATCTTCTGCTCCGATGACAGCCGGTAGGTTCAATGCGCGCGCGAGAATGGTCACGTGGGAGTTCATAGAGCCTTCCGCGGAAACCACACCGATCAGATTTTCGGAAGGTACCTCGCTGAGCATGGACGCCGACACTTCGTGTGCGACGAGGATTGAATTCGGTGGGATGTCGTTGTCACTACGATCCTGCCGCTGCATCGCCGCGAGGATGCGTTGACCGAGGTCCCGTAGGTCCTGGCCACGCTCCGCTAAATACGAGCTCTCTGATCGTTCCAGCTCGCGGATGTGTCGTGAGAAAACGTTGCTTACGGCAGTTTGTGCGCCTACGCATTCGTTTAGGACCGTTGTACGCACCTCGTGAGGCAGTGCGTCATCATCAAGCATGTGCAAGTACGCATCGAAAAGCGCCAGCTCTTCAGCGCCGAGGACGGATTGCATGCGTTCTCGACCTTGATTCAGATCCTGAACGACGAGATTAAGCGCTTCGTTGAATTCAGCTAATTCGTGATCGACATCATTGGGTTCGATGACGCGATAAGTGACGTCTTCGAGCTGCGCGTGTGGGTGGCGTACGACAGCGATGCCAGACGCAATACCGGGTGATCCGGCGTAGCCTTTGAAGTGTTGTTCTTCGCGTCGCTTAGGCGGCACTGCGCCGAGTGTGATTTCGTTCGTTGCGATTGCGTGAGAAAGGTCGTGCGCGAACGACGTCGCGAGTGAGGTAAGAAAGCCTTCGTCGTCCTCCGTGAATTCGTGGTACTCATCTTGTGCTACGAGTACACCAAGAATGCGTCTCTGATAGAGAATGGGTACACCTAAGAAGCTCGGGAAGGCGTTTTCACTTTGACCCTCAAGGAAATAGACATCCGGGTGCTGGTTGATGTTGGTTAGATTGATCGGCTCTTTTCGCTTTGCGACCATTCCGACAACCCCGGTGTCCGCAGGTACAACAATCGAATTTGGGTCGATGTCCCGAAAACCCTCGTTGGCTACCAGCTGCAGGTTTTTCGTTTTATTGTCGACGACGAAGAGCGAACAGATGTCGCAGTTCAGGATATTGGTGACGCGTGTGACCAACATGGCCGACGCACGGCTGAAGCTAACGCCGCCGGAGATATCCCCAATGAGGTCCTGGAGCGCGTCTTGCACCTATACAGCCTCTTGCTCGAAATGGGTGGCTAGGTGCTCGAGCGCTTCACGATAGACACGATATTTGAAGCGCACAGTTAAACGGACGGGTTCCCAAAAATCCACCCAGATCCAGCGTGCAAACTCCGGTTCCTCGTCAGATCGACCGAGATGAATCACGTGATCGGGGGAACGGAGGCGAAGCAAAAACCACTTCTGTTTCTGTCCGATTCCGGGTACTTCTCGAGGTATGCGATAACGAGGCAGTCGATACCGAAACCAGCGCGGCGACTGAGCGATCACACTGACTTGATGAGGTCTTAGTCCGATCTCTTCATACAACTCACGATACATCGCTTCAGTAGGCGTTTCTCCACGATGTATGCCACCTTGCGGGAATTGCCACCAGTTTCGCCCCTCGAAACGCTGAGCGATCAGTACTTGGTTGGCGTCGTTGCACAGTACAATGCAGACGTTGAGCCGATACCCATCTTCGTAGACGTCGCGCTCTCCGTTTAGCATCAATCGCTCAGTTTTTAGGCACAAAGAGGGCTTGCACTGTGTCGGGTTCTCCGACCACAGAAGTTGCATACCCTCACTTTTTTACATTTTAAGGTGTTTTTAGGGGGTCGCCGACGGGCATCTTGAATCAGCTTGCATCGTCCTTTAGCCCTTATCTAAGGCTTTTTGCCGACAGTCCTGTGGACTGGCACGAGTATGACGACGAGCTTCTGATGAAAGCACGGGCTGAGCGAAAACCGTTGCACTTGTCAATCGGCCGTTATCTGAGTACACGGACGCCAAACGAAGTTAGTTTTTATTCGCGGGAAGTCGTAGGAGAAACGCTTAACGATGCGTTTATCAACGTCAAGATCGATGCGGACGAACGACCAGACCTTGAGCGCTTCTTCACCATCAATTTCGAACCAAGTGCTCGACGTGCAACTACGCCGATGTTCGAGTTGTATCCGACGACGGTATTTCTCGAGACGACCCAGTTGACGATGTCGTTACCGGCGAATTTCTTCACCTTTGACCCATACGACGATAGTCGCGTAAGGCTCTTGTACTCGTCGAACGAAGTATTGAACTGGCATTTGGTACATGCGGCGTTCAAAGAAGGCTCAGGTTCGATCTTGCTCTCGGAAGCTCACCGACGTGGTCGAATCGGGATGCATGAGGAAGCTGCGCCGGATTACGAAGAACTGCTGGGAGAGGCTATCGCACTTCGAAAACGCGTCATCGAAGCGGACGCGCAGAGCGGCGTCACAACGCAGGGCTACATTCAAGGATTAGCCCCGCAACTGTTACGACTTTGGTTTCTCAGTGACGATCGATCCCGCGAAGATTCCAAAGGTCTCGACATCGCATTGATCGCACTAACGAAATGGGCGCGTGACGTTGGCTTCGACCACATTGAGGGAGGATTCTTCACGCCGTCCCGCTATCAAGGCGAGATGGGCGCGGAGATCTCGAAATCACTTGAATTCAATGCGTGGGCACTTGATCTGCTGATGCGTGCAGTTGCGATCAGCAGAGATTCATTGTTGACTGAAGTTGCACGTCAGACGGCGGACTTCATCGTTGAACGCTTGCAGCAACCGGATGGCGGATTCGCAGTTGGATTGCACGATCCGACGAATTCAACGCGATTTGCCTGGGATCGACGCACGGCAAGGCGCGCTTTAACGGAAGACGAATACCTCGTGATCGAAACCCTCTACGGATTGGACAAGAAGGCAAACTGGAACGGCCGCTGGTTGCTACGTCGCACGGGTTCCTGGCGTAGTGTCGTGGATCAACTGTTCTTCTCCAAGTCTGAGGCAGAAGCGTTGCTCGAAAGCGGACGCGAAAAACTACGTGACCTTGCGCTTAGTCGCGACATCGACTACCAGGTCGACGACCGACGATTGCCGTCGGTTAATGCTGCTGCCATTAGTGCTCTGGTGTTTGCGGCGAAAACACTTGACGAGTCGCGTTGGTGTGAAGCGGCGTCGTGTGCGTTGACATGGATGCTTGAAAATCGACTTGGAGACGGCGGACTAGAAAATGCCGACGGCTCTAATGAGGGTGTGACCTTGGTCGATAGCGCGCTCTTGCTTCGGGCGGCGCTTGATGTACTTGCTACGCAATGGCGGCCCGAAATCGGAAACCGAGTTTCTCAAATAGTCGAAGCTATTAAGACTCGGTTTTGGGATGGCAAGACACTCTCTTTGTGCGAAGTTGACGTGGCGGGTTTGTTGATGACGTTTCCGCAGAGTCACCAGATCGGGAAGCCGCATCCGGTAGACGCGGTGCGACGGGGACTTCAGCTTTACGCGACACTCTACCAGGACTCTGACGTCTTCGTCCTACTGAAGCGGTTGTTTGACGACATTGAATCAGTAGGTTCAGCGTTTGATCTGCAGACAAACCCAAGCGGCGACTTCACGTTGGACTTTCAACGCGGTGAGGTGGTCGTTATTTTGCGTGGTCCGGATGAGGAGTGCCGGCTATGGCAAGACGAACTTAATAAGACGTACAAACCGTTTCGCCACGTGTTTTCGATTCCTTATTCGGTAACGAGGGATCTCCCTCCATGCTTACCGCGCATGATGAACTTGGAAGACCGGCAACGGGTCACTGCGCACATTCTGGACAACACCCAACACCTCGATGTAATCATCGACTTAGATGAATTGAAGCAGACGTTAGACGGACTGTAGGACAAGATCCAAAGCTTTTAATTCTTTGTTCTCCCTTGAGGAAATAAACCATGGCTATTGACTTCACCTTTCCCCCGGAAGTAGAAGACGCACGCATGCTCGTGCATAAGTTCTTTACAGAGCAAGTACGCCCGCGTCTAGAAGCGATCTCAAGCGGCAAAGTAAAGGAAGACTACGGCGTTGCAGTGAAGGACCTTCGTGCAACCGCGAAAGCGCAAGGACTATGGGCACCGCACATGCCGGAAGAGTGGGGCGGCATGGGTTTCGGTATCACCGCGGTTGCGGCGATGTCGGTCGAAGCGGCGAAATTCCCGATGGGACCGTACCTCATCAACTGCCAGGCCCCCGATGAAGGCAATATGCACACGTTGCTCCATTTCGGGACTGACGAACAGAAAGAAAAGTGGTTGAGACCTCTCATCGAAGGCACAGCGCGTAGTTGCTTCTCAATGACCGAACCGGATAGCGCAGGTTCTGATCCGACCCAGATTAAGACCGCAGCCGTTGAAGACGGCGATGATTGGGTGATCAACGGTCATAAGTGGTTCACGTCAGGAGCGCATGGCGCTCGATTCGCGATCGTAATCGCGAAGACGGATCCTGACGCTGAAATCGCCCAAGCACGAAATAGTGCGTTCATCGTCCCAACCGATTCGGAAGGATTCGAGATGGTACGCGACGTGCAGACCATGGGTAAAGGGGGTGGACACGCGGAGATTCGGTACAACAACGTGCGCGTGCCACGCGAGAACATGCTGGGCGAACGCGGTGGTGGGCACAAACTCGGACAGGTGCGCTTAGGTCCCGCAAGACTCGCACACTGCATGCGCTGGATCGGCCAAATCGAAACTGCGCTTGAAATGTTGATCGATCGCGCGCAAAAGCGCTATGCACACGGTTCGCTGTTGTCCGAAAAGCAGGGCATTCAGTGGATGATGTCAGAAAGTGCTCTCGATCTCTACGCCGCCAAACTCATGGTGCTGCATTGCGCCTACAAGATCGAAAACGGGATGGACTTCCGTTCCGAAACATCAATGGCTAAGCACCACGTCGCTAACACGTTGTGGAAAGTCACCGACCGTGCACTACAGGTTCATGGTGCGCTTGGCTATTCCAACGATTCGCCATTGGCACAGATGCTCATTGATGCGCGCTGGTCACGTATAGCTGACGGATCCGACGAAGTCCATCTGATGCGAATCGCCGATATGGTCATGCGATCCTACAACGAGACTGGTTCCGTCAACCACGCAACTGGGGACCTACCTCTTTAAGATCGTCTAGCGTTTGCGACCACATCAAAGCGAAGATTCCTATAGGACTTGAGCTGATAGGAACGGGATTGGTTTAGACAGATGAGCGCGGATCATGGAACAGACGGTCCCCTAGCGGGTATTAAGGTCGTTGACGTTGGGATTCTTGTCCAAGGTCCACAAGCCGCCGCATTGCTTTGTGACATGGGTGCGGAGGTTATCAAGGTCGAGCTCCCCAATGTCGGTGACCAAGCCCGTTATATCGTGTTAGGTCCAGACGACTTCCGAAGCGCTTATTTCAATGCGTGTAATCGCGGTAAGCGAGGACTCTCGTTGGATCTCAGTCATCCAGAAGGGTCGGCCATCCTCAAACGTCTCATCGAAGATACTGACGTACTGATCAGTAACTTCAGTGCAGGTACGTTGGACGATTGGGGATTGGGATACGAAGCATTGTGCGAGATCAATCCTGCGCTCATATGGGCTGCAGGTAACACCTTTGGACCACACGGGGATGATCGAGACCGTAAAGGCGCGGATCTCGCTGCACAATGCGCGGGTGGTTTAGTTATGACAACGGGAAGAGATGGTGATCCACCATCTCCAGTTGGAGTGACCATCGCGGACCACATTGGATCGTTGAATATGGTGGCTGGAGTCCTGGCTGCACTGCACGCACGAAAAAGCAGCGGTCGAGGTCAGAAAGTCGAAGTCTCGTTATTGGGTGGTCAGATTTGGGCGCAAGCGGCCGAATACACACATTTCCTCATGACGGGCGACGTCCCAGGAAGGAGTAACTACGGACACCCGTTGATTCGGGGACTCTATCGGATTTATGAGACGCAAGACGGCTGGTTTGGATTGATTGGTGTACCACCCAACTCGATCGACGAGCTGTTAATCGGTGTTGAACGTCCGGATATGCTGGTTGACGAACGCATTGCTACGCTTGGTACGGAAGAAGGGCGCACTTGGTTGTTAAGCGAACTAGAGCAGGCATTTGCGAAGCGGAAAACAGACGAATGGTGTGTCACGTTCGAAGGCACATCGATTCGATATGCGCCAGTTCGCGATTACGATGAAACTGCGGCCGATCACAACGTTTGGACGAATGGTTATCTAACAAGTGGCGTCGATGACCAAGGTGAAGAGCAGAAAGTCGTCGGTTCGCCGATTCATATGAGCTTGAATCCGCTTGAATCAAGGATGCGTGCGCCTTCACTCGGTGAGCACACCGACGAGATATTGATTGAACTTGGCTATACCGAGGCTGTGATCGCGTCACTGAGGGAGCGAGGCATCGTTTGAACGCACCTTCTAGCGAGTGTTAATTTAGCGTGAAAATGCTTGTATCTAAGAGCTTCCTAGATAAGATTTGTTTAAGAGGTGTGACGGTTTCGCGCGCTTATTGTTGCGCCGTGAAGGAGGGACATAAAGTGCGAGTTACACGCCATGGATTTCGCAAAGGGGAACACTGTATGTCATCGAATTTGATGCATTCTCGACTCATTCTGGCTCTAACGGCAATCGCAGTTGCTTTGCCTGCGTCGTTGACTTGGGCACAGGAGAGTGAAGAGCCAATCGAAGAGATCATCGTTACGGCGCAAAGGGTTGACGAGGACATTCAAGATGTTCCTATCGCGGTCACCGCACTGACGGACACGATGATCGAAGATCAACAGGTCATTACACCGTCTGATTTGCAGCTAAACGCACCTGGTGTTGCATACACGGCGACTAACTTTGGCGGATCGAGTTTTACGATTCGGGGCGTTGGATCACTCGCAATCGGCAGCGCAAGCATTTCGGGTGTTTCGGCTCACATCAATGAAATTCCGGTACCTTCGAACTTAAACTCGATCGAGTTTTTCGATCTTCAACGAGTTGAGATTCTGCGAGGTCCCCAAGGTACTTTATTTGGTCGTAATGCGACAGGCGGAGCGATTAACTTTGTTACCAAGCGACCCGATTTCGATGAGTACTCGTCTCGCGTGGACTTCGAAACCGGAACCTATGATCACCGACGTCTCAAGGGTCATATCAACGTACCTCTGGGCGACCGCATGGCGTTTCGATTAGCCGGACTTAAGCTCCAACGCGATGGCTATGTTGAAAACCTGGCGTATGGTCAGACTGATGACGACGGTGAAACACTGCCGAACATCGAAGAGACGTTGGATGGCCGTAATTTACTCGCACTTCGCGCGACGTTGGCGATTGACTTAACCGAAGACACCGACCTTTGGGTCATGCTCACGCACTTTGAGGAAGATGACGACCGAGCACGCATTACTAATCAGATCTGTGATCGAAACAACCTACCTACGACGGGATGTAAGCCTGACGGCGTTGGTTTTGACGCACCCCATCTTGGTGCGACAACCGGCGGGATTTTCGGTGGCTCTTCGGGTGCGATACCGTTAGGTCCATCCGGGGCAAGCAATTCTCTGTTTGACTATCCTCGACCACGCTACAACGACCTACGTGAGATTCACACGGACTTTCAGCCGGTATTCCAAGAAGACGAACAGATTCTGGCATTTGGTCTCACCCACGACTTTGACGAGCTGAAGTTCGGTTTGATTGGCGCGGTGCGCGAAAGCGAATATCGGTCGCTTCAGGATTACGTGATGGATGTGGGACCTCGCTTGACTGCAACGCCATTGAACCCAAGCGGCATATGGCCGATTTCTGCACCGGCTGAAGATATCGGGGGATTCTGGGGTCTACTAGGCTGTTCATTGGACCGAGGAACCGCAGGTGCGTTTGGTGGGTGTACCAACAACGATTACGGCGCGTTGGATCGAGTCTTCTCTTATGACCGTTCTTCGAGCTTGAACGAGTACTCCAGCATTGAAGCAAAGGTTCACTCTGAGTACGACGGTAATTTCAATTTCCTGTTGGGTGTTAGCGGTTTTGATATCACGCGCACGACCGAGTACTACGTCATTGCAAATACGCTTGACCTCGTGACGTCGTTTGGTGCGCCGCTGTTCGGATTGCCGCCACTTTATCCTGGCTTCTTCCTGAACTCCAGTGAACCGGATGGTCTCCAACTTGACGGTGTGGCTGCGTTCGGCGAGGGATATTTCGATCTCAACGATGAGATGAAACTGACCGTTGGATTGCGCTTCAACAACGACAATATTCAACGAAGCGACAGCAGTACGCTATTCAACGCCATCAATCACGCAGCCGTGATCCTTGGTGTACAACAGGGCATTCTCAACTTAGTGAGGGCGCAGGCTGCTGCAGCAGGTATTCCGCCGGAAGCGATTACGCTTGAGGCGGCGATTGGACAAGCGGTACAGCTTGGGTTGCTTGACCCGAACTATCTATCGAACATCAATGCGTATAGCGGCGCGTTCTGGTCGCGCACGCTGAACATACTTCTAGGTCCGGTGTTTGGTAATCCTGCGGGGCTTGAAAGCGATTTAGCGATGCACTACGGTGTGTCGGCATCAGAGATTGCCGCGGCGCAAGCAACCCCAGCGTACAGTGCCGAACGAGTGGCGATCAGCAACCGTGTACCGATCGTGCCGCAATTTAATGAATCTCGGTTGCTAACTGGAAGTCCGGAGGATGCGACATTCAATGAGTGGAGCGGTCGGGTTGGTATTGACTACCAGATAACAAACGACACACTCTGGTATGGCTTTGTAAGCAAAGGCTACAAGCCAGGAGGGTTGAATCCTGCAATTCCGCGTGATTTTCAGGACACCAGTTCGTTCACGTTTGAACCTGAGAGTGTGATTTCGTTTGAGTTAGGTCGCAAATCGCGTATCCCAGACAAACGCCTGACGCTTAACTCGGCGTTTTTCGTATATGACTACACCGGTCTACAAACTACGGTCATCAAGAACAACAGCTCAATTACTGAGAACATCGATGCACAGATTGTTGGACTTGAGGTGGAAGGTGCATACCAATTCGACGCAGCACCAAACCTATCCGTTGATTTCAGTTATGGCTTTCTCGAAACACGTATTCAAGATACTGCTTCGATTGACACGACCAATCGAATCGCTGGAATGGAAGACTGGGTATTGTTGAACAATATCGACCCCGGTGCGTTGACCGCGATCAACTATATTGCGCGCGAGTCTCAGATCACACCGGAACTCGTGAATCAAGCGCTTCTAGCTGGTGGCGCACTTGATATAAGGAACGGCATTACGACCGAGTCGGTTTCGTATCCAGCCAACAGCCAAGGTGCGTCGATCCCCGTCTACTTCTCGAGAAGTTTCCTGACGGCTGCAGGTGTGGAAACGTCTGACGGCAATCTGACTGATCTTGACGGTAATGCCTTGCCTTCCTCGCCACAGCACACACTCAAGCTCGGCGCGAGCTACCAGTGGGCTGAAAAGTGGGATGGCGCCCTTACGTTGCGATGGGACTACTACTGGCAGTCCGAGTCGTATGCTCGGGTATACAACACCATTGGCGACGAGATCGAAGCGTGGAGTCAACACAATCTCTCGATGTTCTACGAGAGTAACGATGGCAGGTACAACGTCAAGCTATGGATACGAAACCTGGCCGACAAGGACAACATCACGGGACACTATCTAACGTCAGATACGTCAGGATTCTTCCGCAACTACTTTTTGACTGAACCGCGCATCATGGGCCTGTCAGTAGGTGTCAATCTGTAGTTCTATTCAACTCGATATCGTTTCAACCAAGAGCCAGCCGCTAGTGCGGCTGGCTCTTTTTTATTTTGTGCTTTTAGTTAGTTTGGGTACTGAGATTTGAAATGACCTCAGGCGAGAATAGCGAGTCACTTCGAGAAACGGCCATCGCGGCGGCGACCGCTGGTGGTCGTGAGACGTTGAAGTGGTTTCGACAGCCGATTGGCGTCGAAAACAAAGCAACTGGTACGGGGTTTGATCCTGTCACAGCTGCCGATAGAGCGTGTGAACGTGTCATACGCGAACATATCCAAGCGCAATTCCCGGACCACGCGATTCGTGGCGAGGAATTCGATGACGTCGGATCGAGCGAGTGGACTTGGTTGATCGATCCCATTGATGGTACGCGGGCGTTCATCAGTGGCTTCGTTCATTGGGGCGTGCTACTTGGCTTGCTACTCAACGACAAGCCGTTCTTGGGCGTCATGGCACAACCATTTCTTGGTGAGGTGTTCGTTGGCGACGGTCAAAACGCAAGTTACATGCGAGGTGGTGAATCAACAGAGATAAACACGAGGGAAACACAGAACTTGAAGGATGCTACATTCGCCACGACCGATCCGCGTTTGTTCAAGAAATGGGGCGATCAACGTGTATTGGAGCGAATCGAGAGTAATGTTCGACTGGTTCGATACGGTACTGACTGCTATCAGTACGCAATGGTCGCACTTGGACAGCTGGATCTCGTGGTTGAGAACGTTCTCAAGCCATGGGATATCTTGCCGCTGGTGCCCATCGTACGTGGCGCGGGTGGTGTGCTAACGAACTGGCAAGGAGGTGACGACTTATCAGACGGGTACGTCATCGCATCTGCGAATCAGACGCTTCACGACCAAGCGCTAGAGCGGATAAACGCCGATTGAACGTCGAGAATCCCTACATCCAAGAAAATATCATTCAGCGTTCGTTTTAGGAGCCTTCCATGACTGAATTCGCGTTTGAAAGTGCAGCGTCGCTAGCCCGACGACTACGTGCTAAAGAGATTTCCAGCGTTGAGCTGTTGAGCTATTACTTTGACCGCGTAGATAAGTTCAACGGACCATTGAATGCGATCATCTGGGAGATCCGCGATGAGGCGATGGAAGACGCCAAACGCGCTGACGCCGCCATTGCCGCCGGTGAGATTTCCGGACCTTTGCATGGCGTGCCAATGACCATTAAGGAGTCATACGACGTTAAAGGAACGCCGTCGACCTGGGGGGCACCGTACCTAAAGGACAACATCGCGAGTCAGGATGCGCTCTCCGTGCAACGATTACGCGCCGCAGGTGCCGTGATCTTTGGCAAAACCAATGTGCCGTTGATGCTCTCTGACTTTCAAAGCTACAACGAAATCTACGGTACAACCAACAATCCATACGATGTCACCAGAATTCCAGGTGGTTCCTCAGGAGGTTCCGCTGCAACGTTGGCGGCAGGAATGACGGGAATTGAAAGCGGTTCGGATATTGGAGGCTCGATACGGAATCCAGCGCACTTCTGCGGCGTATTTGGTCACAAACCCACCTGGAATATGCTGCCACCGCGAGGCCATGCAACGCCCGGAATCTTGAGTCCTTCCGATCTATCGGTGATTGGTCCACTAGGACGCGGCGCAGAGGATGTTGAAATCGCGACGCGTGTCATGGCGGGACCCAACGAGATCGAATCTCGAGGCTTGAAGCTCGAACTACCAGAATTCGAAAAGCAGGCGAGTGATCTGAAAGTGGCGGTGTGGCGTGACGATGAGATGGCTCCGGTCGACAACTCGGTATCCGCTCGAGTTGATGCGGTGGCGGAAGTGTTGCAATCCGAAGGTGCGCAGCTCGATTACGACGCGCGCCCGGATTTCACTTCGCAACATACGCACTTTACTTACCAATCCTTACTGTCTGCAACGATGGCATGTCGTGTTCCAGAAGAGCAGTATCAGCGTAATCTCGAAGCCGCGAATGGTCTAGATCCCAATGACGAGAGCTTGGACGCCGTCGTACGACGCTCCCAAGTCGCTCGTTTTCGTGAGTGGATCGGAAATAACGAAAAACGCACGCACATTCGATGGGCATGGCACAATTTCTTCGAGGAATACGACATCGTGCTAATGCCAATCATGGCGCGATCAGCGTTTCCGCACGACCATCGTGCCTTCGGGGAACGGACGATTACCGTAAACGGTGAACAACAAGCGTATTTCCTCCAGGTCTTTTGGGCAGGATTACCCACCAATGCGTATCTGCCTTCGACGATCGTCCCGACAGGCCTAGACGATGAAGGCTTGCCAATCGGTGTTCAGGTCGTTGGACCCGAGTACGGTGATTTGACGACACTAGGTGTGGCTCGCCTACTCGAAAAGCAAGGCTTTACCTTCACGCCGCCAGCCGGGTACTAGTGCAGGCGGCAACTGCCTATGCGCACCCCAACATCGCGCTCGTTAAGTATTGGGGGAAGAGCGACGACGAGCTGAATATCCCGGCGACACCTTCGTTGGCGATAACTTTAGGTGATCTACGGACGACCTCGCATGTCGAAGAATCGGCTTCTGAAGTCGTTGTACTCGATGGAGAGGTCGTAAACGATGCGAAACTTGAGAGATGGCTTGAACTCGTACGCAAACAATACGATCTGCCGCTTCTACATATCGAGTCGTCGAGTGACTTCCCCGCGAGTAGCGGATTGGCATCCTCTGCGTCCGGATTCGCGGCGCTTACGGTAGCGATCTCGAATGCTTTCGACCTAGGCTTGTCCTTAGAGGATCAGTGCGATTGGGCGCGATTAGGCTCTGGATCTGCAGCTCGCTCAATCCATGGTGGATTCGTCGCGCTTGAACCGGAGGAAGACACCTGCCGCGTCTCACAGGTCTTAGACGCGAGCGCATGGGACCTCTCGATTGTGATTGCCATCACATCAGATCGTGCCAAGACGACGGGTTCGACCGCGGGTATGACCGCCTCAAGGGATGCCTCACCGTTCTATGACGGGTGGCTACGTGCAACCATGGAAGCGTTTGATCAATGCCTGGTTGCGGTTAGAGACAAGGATTTCGATACGCTTGCTCGAATCGCAGAAGCCAGCTGCCGACAAATGCATGCGCTGATGCTGAGTACGGAACCTGCCCTGATCTATTGGAACGCGGCAACGTTGAACTGTATCGAAGCGGTTACCGGGATGCATGAGGACGGTATTAAGGTGTTCTATACGATCGATGCCGGATCGCACCTGAAGGCGGTTTGTGAGGCGGATGCGGAGTCACACGTGAGTGAACGATTAAGTGGCATCGAAGGCGTGCACTCCGTAATTACTAGCCGCATCGGCGGTCCTGCGAGGATCTTAGTCTAGCTATCCAGGGGCGCTACGAAGCCTTACTTCTTAGAACTGTCCTAACGCTCAACTGGGCGGGTCGAATCCTCAATCCACTCGCTCCAAGAGCCCGGATACAGAATAGGTTCCGGGTAGCCTGCAAGCAGTAACGCCATGATGTTGTGTGTCGCCGAAACACCTGAGCCACAATAACAGACAATGGAATCGCGTCGATCGAGTGAATCGAAACGATCTGGATCGCGAATGAACTGTTTGTCTTCACCTTGATTCTCATCAAACGGATAACACACGGCGCCCGGGATGTGTCCTCCTGTGTGGTCGATCGTCTCATTCTGTCCCATGAATCGATCGCGTGACCTGGCGTCGATCATTTTGTGCTTGCCGCCTAACAGATCGTCGGGTCCGCAAGTTTTCGTTAACGAGGACCTAATTTCGAATTTACGTGGCTCGGGTTCCACAAGGTCAACGGTAGTCTCTAAGCCCTGGTCGATCCACTGGTGCAATCCACCGTCTAACACACGCACATCCGTATGACCGACCCATCGCATCATCCACCAGAAACGGCAGGCAAACGTACAAGCGCCATCGTCGTACACGACAATCGAACATTCGTTGTGAATCCCGTACGCACCTAGGGTCTCAGCAAAGCGTTGTTTTTCTGGCAAAGGATGCCGACCACGGGATCCTGCGGGATCACTAAGAGCAGGCTCAAGCGGCATGTATTGCGCGGTCGAAATATGCCCTTCGTTGAATAGAGCTCTCCCGAGTGGCGGGTCAACTAACGACCAGCGACAGTCAATGATCCGAAGGTTCGGTGTCGAGATGAGGCGCACGAGTTCGTCTGAAGTTACGAGTAATTCGGATGCATTCATTCTGGCGTTTCCATGATTAACGATTATTGGTCAGTAGATTCGGAGCGTGTTCTTGATAGGCGATTAGGTCTTCGAATCTCAGATTTACGCGCAAATTCTCCTCTCAATGAAGTCTATTGAAACAGAAACGAACAAGCCACACTTAATCCGTTTCGGCATCGTGTGATTTTCTTATTAAGCTCCTTGCCTCAAATCGACCTTCACGTACCCGTTGCTCGAGAGGGGAATATGACCAAGTTCAGTCCAAACATGACTCTGTATGGTTACCATCGCGGTGGAACAAAAAGCCGAGTTGACACGTTTAAGCCGGAGCATTTTGTCGATTCCGATTGTGTAGAAACTGCGATAGAGAACGTCCATGAGTTTGCTGCGCATTGGCTTGCAAAATGGAGTGAAATGCCTAATCCGCCACGTAAATTTGACGTTTTACTTTACTTGTCAGTTGAGTTTCCAGATGGTCGAGAAGCTAGAAAATTCAAAGAGAACTTTCTTTCTATCCGGTCGTCGGACAAAGTGTTGAAATTCGTTGATCGAAATTGCAGCCGCACCCTTCGAAAATACGCAGAACTGGGGTAACGACGGCTGTCACGTACGTTTATGACCTTAATCCACGCCGCTTCTTAAAGTAATTAGGTGGAACGATCACCCGAGGACAATACGATTCGAACACATTTTTTCACTTAAGCGGAAGCTATATCAACGTAAACAGGTGCGTGATCAGATGCTGTCAAGCCCTCCTGCTTCTTCCTGAAATCTCGATCGATGACGACCTCGTTCGTGCGTTCGACGATGCCTTGAGTACCGAGCAGTAGGTCGATGCGCAAGCCGTGATTTCGTTGGAATGCACCCGCACGATAGTCCCACCATGAAAATGCATCCGAATCGGGATATTTGTTCCGGAAAAGATCCGTGAGTCCTAAGTCGAATAGCCGAGTCAGTACTTCGCGCTCTTCGACCGTGTGAAAAATCTCGCCGTCGCCATCGGCACCATGATGTGAATCTGCCGCGGTTGCACAGATGTTGTAGTCACCACCGATGAGAAAATCCTTGCCACTGGCGATCTGCGTCTCGCAGAAATCCCGCAAAGCACCGAACCACTCAAGCTTCATCTGGAAATCGGCATGGTCGACGTTCTTGCCGTTCGGACAGTACACGCACGCATAGCTCAAATCGCCGAAGTCACCCGCGATCAATCGCGCACCGTTCTCTTCGCGATCGGGTAAACCGAGCTGTGTGACCTCAACATCAGCCTTGGCCGCAAATGCGACGCCATTCCAGCTCTTCTGGCCGTGGACATGAACTTGATAGCCGAGCTCTTCAAATGCCTCAGCCGGAAAGTTTTCCTTGGTCGCCTTGATCTCTTGGAAGCCGACAAGATCGGGTTGTCGTGACTCCAACCAGATCTTGACATAGTCGATTCGAGCGCGGACGCCATTGATGTTCCACGTCGCGATGCGCATGCGTTTTACTCTATTGTGAACGAAAGGGTTTGATAGCCGGCCGTTTCCATCGTTTTCGCGACATCGTCCTGAGTGTCCGGACAAAGTGCGACCACGCTACCGCCACCACCAGCGCCGGTAATTTTCGCGCCGAGTGCGCCGCTATTACGAGCAAGGAATACGAGCTCTTCTAATGCAGGCGTTGATATTTGAATGGCATTGAGACACCCATGAGCCATGTTCATCAACTCGCCGAGTTTTGAGAAATTCCCGTCTATGAAAGCTTCTGCGCCTTCTGCTGTGATCGACGCTAGTTGGTCAAAGACCATCTCGTAGGTGATTTTGTGTCGCTCGTGAGCTTGCCGAACTTGCTCGACCATATTCGCTGTCAAACTTTCTTTCCCGGACATCCCGACGACAAGTGGCACGGGTTTTGCCGGTCTGACGATTTCGTGTGTCGGATCGTTTGGATTTACCGCCTGCTTATAGAGCAAGGGTTCGCCGTACGTCGCGATCGTGTTATCGACCCCAGAGGGGTTGCCGTGAGCAGCGCGCTCACATTGAAACGCAAGTTCGTTAACGCGCTCAGAACTTAGCTCGAGCTTGAAAAAGTCGCTTAGTGCGCGGATGACAGCGACGGCAATTGCGGCAGATCCGCCTAGACCCATCGCACGTGGCACATTCGGGAAGACTTCGATCGCCACCGATTCTTCGTTCAACCCAAGTTGGTGAAGGAGCATGGCCAGCACACCGACCAGTCCTTGTGGATTGGCTTCCGTTGTGTGTATTTGCTGCTCAATGCCCCATCTCGGAATAAGCAAGATCGGTTCTTCGGAAGGTACCACCCGAGCTTCGACAGCTAACGGTAAGGGCACTGCTAGTGCAGGTCGTCCGTATACAACGGCGTGCTCTCCGAACAGGATGACTTTGCCGCAAGAAGCGCTACGCGCGTGTTCCGTATCTTCTTCGGTTTTCGTTGAGCGTAGACGCCGCAATATATCCTGAGCGCGCCACACCTTGATGTCGCCTTCTTCGACTAAGGCATCAACGACCTCGTCGAAATACTCGTCCGGTACATTTGCCGTCGAGGCAACGCTACGGGCATGCAAATTCATATGGTGTTGCTGAATTCCCGCCGTCGACAGCGATCGCAAGGCGGCGAAGTTCTGTGCAAGACCAACGGCTCCCATGATCCCTGCTAACTCCTGAGCGTTCGGTGATTCTAGTATCCGATGACTAATGGCAACGGTTGGGTTTGTCTCAAGCGAACCTCCAACGGTACCGACTTTCATAGGCATATGTAGGACACCGACCAATGCGCCGGTTTCAGACTTGGACCACGTTGTAAGGGCTCGATATTTCCCGTCGGCGGCTGCGAACGCATGCGAAGCGGCTTCAATGGCGCGAAAATCGTTGCCAGTGGCAAGTGCGACCGCATCGATACCGTTCATGATGCCTTTGTTGTGGGTAACCGCCCGATATGTGTCGACCCTTGCCCAATCGTTTGCGAGAACGATACCGTCTCGAACTCGCTCCCCGGAATAGTCACCGGTCGCCAGATTTTCGACCGGAATCGTGAGTGTGGCCGTAACCATGGCGCGATCAGTGAGATTGGAAAGGATTCTCAAAAATACCGTACCACCAGAAATGGTCTCTATCAGGCTCGCAACGCCTTCGCACATGCTGTTTACGACGTTAGCACCCATCGCGTCGCGTGTATCGACCAGCAGATGCAGAACGAGGAGCGTCTCGTTCGATTCACCAACATCTCGATGAATGTGTACTTCGATGTCGACCGCACCTCCACCGCGAGCCACCATCTTGGGGTGGAGGCTGTTAGCCAGATTAAGAATCTCTTCGCGATTTTCTAGGAGGATTCTCTTCGCATCGTCTGGATGTTCAATGTCTGCGATCTGAACCTGACCGATGAGTACTGGGTCGGTGGTGTCTACTTCAATGCCACCTGACAGACGGGTAATCCGAGCCGCTCCAGACAGACCAGCCACAATCGATGGTTCTTCGACGACTAACGGCACAACATAGTCCTTGCCGTTGATCAGGAAATTGAGGCCTAGACCGAGGGGTAAGCCCATGACGCCCACGACGTTTTCGATCATCCGGTCAGCCGTCGGTGTGCGAAGCGTGTGCGTGCCGCTCTCCAGCGCTTGTACGTCGGCAGTGCTCAACAAACCACTTTCACGCAACGCTTGAATACGCGCTGGAACATCGAGCTTGAAGAATCCAGGAATCCTAGAGTTCGACTGTTGCGCCATGGTTCTCGATTTTCAAGTTCAATAAGGTCAGACCTGCACGTTTCACGTTCTGTTCAAACGCATCCAGTGCTTTCGAATCGTCACTCAGCGCCACACCGGTATCGCCGCCGCCTGCACCGCACGGTTTGTACAGTACGCCGACATCACTTGCGATCTTGAGCGCGGTATGGTGGGCTTTTCCGTAGATGCCGAGTTGAGTCGTTCGGTCAAATTCGAGCACAAATTCGTTGAGTTCTGCCAAGTTATTCAAGAAAAGAGCTACATCGTGAAGCGATTCAGCGACTGCACTCGCTAAATTCTGCCAAATTGAGATTTTCTCAGTGGTTCGTGCCGCTACGAGAGCGCGAAATCTCGCAAGCATCGGCTCCGTGCTTGTGCTGGTACCCGTGAACACGAATCGCATATGTAGTCCGGCTGGCAAGGTTACTGGGACTCCTGAGCCATTACGAAAACGCGTAAGACCACCGATCCGTGCTGCGACGATGTCCAATCCACTTCCGTTTTTACCGTGCAAGGAATTATGGAGTCCGATCAGACTTTCAGTTGAATAAGGATGATCGGTTGCTTGGCTTAGTACTTCGGCTAGTGCGACGAGGATGGCGGCGCTCGAGCCCACCCCCAATTTCTCGTTACCTTGGTAGAAAGCGCTTGTATCTAACGTAAGTTCGGCGTGCTTGGGGAGTTTCGATGTGTCCGGGAGAGCTTCGATTAACGTTTTGAGCATTTGCTGATCGACAGTATCCGATAGGGCGATCAGACTTTCGAATTGGACAGGTGGCGTGACATTCGAGCGGACGGACCAGCCTCCCGCTGACTTATTTGTTAGTGTCGCAGATGCTAAGCAGTTCACGGCTAATACAAGCGCTGGTGCATCTAGCAGCGCGATGTAATCTCCCGAGAGTACGAGTTTGCCAGGGGCGCGGCCTGTTATTGAATTCACTGAATAACGCGTTCGCAAACGCGATCTGAGGTAATAAAACGAGTCGTTGCATTGTAAAACCAGTTTAGCAAGTTGCACGGTTTCCGGATGTGCACAATCGCACGCTCTAATCGCTGCCTAGCCAATTTCGACTGACTATCTATGCATAAAGGTTCACGTTCGGATCACCATCTTGAAACACGCGCCGTCCACGGTGGCGAGCAAGTAGACGAGCTAACGGGCGCGTCAGCACCGAACATCGTGATGTCCTCGACGTTTGTATCGGATGATCCCGCGGGATTTTCAATCAAGGAGTTTGACGAAGATCGTCCCTACGTCTACACGCGTTGGGGCAATCCAACGATTGAGATGCTCGAAAGGAAACTCATGAGCCTCGAAGAGGCAGAGCACTGTATTGCTCTCGCTTCCGGAATGGCAGCGACCACGACGCTTTTACTAGGTGTTCTTGAATCGGGTGATCACCTAGTTATTAGCGACGTGTGTTATCCAGGGACCGCGGAATACGTACGCGATACCCTCCCGAAATATGGCATCCAGTCGACCTCAGTCGACACAAGTGAAGTTGAATTGGTCGCCGACGCGATTCAGCCAAACACGAAGTTGGTTTGGGTTGAAACGCCGGCTAACCCAACACTGCGCTTGACGGATATCGTGGCGGTGGCTGAGGTCGCGCATCAGCACGGACTTCCTCTGGTAGTCGACTCAACGTTTGCGACACCTGTGGCGACACGACCGCTTACGCTCGGAGCCGATTACGTGATCCACTCACTCACGAAGTACATCGGTGGCCACGGCGACTCAATCGGCGGGGCGATTCTGGGTAGTCGTGAACGTATCGAAGTGCTTCGCAATGACGCGATGGTCCACCTCGGTGGGATTATTAGTCCGTTTAACGCTTGGTTGATCGCTCGAGGCGTCGCGACGTTACCTGCACGTATGCGTATGCATGCCGATTCAGCTATGCGGGTGGCTGAATTCCTTACGGGTCATCCGGCCGTACTACATGTGAACTATCCTGGTTTACCGAGTCACCCTCAACACTCTCTTGCGAAAAGGCAAATGGATACCTTTTCTGGCATGCTCTCATTTCAAGCAAAGGATGGTGATGCAATTGCACATCGATTTGCGAACGAACTGGAGGTATTCCATTTCGCTGTTTCACTCGGTCACAGTCGAAGTCTGATTTACTGGGTTCCTACTGAGGAAGCGCTTAGTACTGGTCTCTCGCTCACCGCAGAGCAAACAGCCCGATATCGGGAGTTTGCCGGTGATGGCTTGTTTCGTGTGTCCGTTGGATTAGAGCATCCGGACGATTTGTGCGAGGATTTAGCTCGAGTTTTGGGTAACTAGATCGCTAGAAATACGTGATCTACGACTCAGAGCGAGTGGTCGCGTACGACGCGGAATCCGCAGTTCCCGGTTGATGCGTTGGGTGCGTTGGCGTATCGAGCCGCGACACGATAACGATTACAGTAGCTCGCGTGACAAAGATAGGAACCGCCCTTGAGGACTTTTCCCGTTCGGAACTGTGCAGACGGATGGTCTGTGTCAAACCAGTCCTGGCACC
>JAPOVY010000050.1 GCA_026707905.1 Gammaproteobacteria bacterium
GTTGCTTCCGGGATAGTTAACACCTTGGGCTTCCTCAATCCATATAGGGAGAGAGGTCGTCATTCTCGGGGGCGCGATTGCTTTTCGAACGATAGTACAACGCTTAGACATTGAACCATTGATGATCAGCCGCATCAATACATCGGTGCTCATCATAGTGCTGTGCGCGATCATCGCCGCACAGACCGATGTACCGCAACTGGCTAGCCTTACCGCACGATTCGTTGACCCAGTAGGTGTATACCTTATGGTCCTGTTCGCCGTCGTTTCGGGAATTGCATACGTGTATACGTGGTCTGTGCGATTGAAAGAGCATCTTGCCGTTTCCGAAGAACACGCGAAGACGACGAATCCTTGAACGAAAAAGTCGGTCTGGGTCTAACGACCGCGTCCGAAGCCTCATTTGAGACGTTTTTCGTCGGTGAAAACGAACTTGCACTAAACCGCGTATGCCAAGGCGAACGGGTGTGGTTATTTGGGGAACGCGCAACAGGGAAGTCTCACATACTACGTTCCTTGGAGAAGGAAACGTCATGTGCGCGGTATGTTGCGAAACAACCACCTGATCTCGACGAAGTTCTGGTGTCACCATTGTTGTTAATCGACGATATCGACCAACTCTGCGGCGATGAAGAGAATGAATACGCACTCTTCGCAGTGTATGAAGCAACCGATTTCGCGAAGACTCGATGGGTCGTGAGTGCACACAGTGCGCCACACGAAGTGTCATTTCGCTATCGCGATTTGGCGTCGAGAATGAGTCTCTTCGAACGTGTAGAACTTCTGCCCGTGCCTGAATCTGCGAGAGCGAGCTTGCTGAAATTCTGGGCGAATGACCGGGCGTTTGGCATTTCCGACGAGGTAATCCAATTTCTTTTAGATCGCATTCCGCGTACGCAGGCGAGTCTTTGGGATACTCTACAGAAACTCGATCGCTCATCGTTGCTTGAGAACCGAACGCTGACCATACCCTTTGTGCGCGAAGTCATGGGCTTTGACAAGAGTTAAGCACGTTGTGGTCACCGGTGGTGGTACCGCTGGTCATGTCATTCCGTCCATTCCGATCATCCAACGACTGCTGGACGATGGTTTGGAAGTCTCATTCGTTGGATCCACGAGCGGGTTAGAGGAACTCCTGATCGAAGGTCTTGATATTTCGTTCTACGGTATCACGACCGGGAAGTTGCGACGCTATTTTTCGGTGGAGAATCTAGTTGATGCGTTCCGTGTGTTTAAGGGGATTTCGCAAGCGTTCTCACTCATAAGACGTATCAAACCAGTCGTCGTTTTTTCGAAAGGCGGTTACGTTGCATTCCCCGTTGTATTCGCTGCTTGGCTGAATCGGGTACCCATTGTCGCGCACGAATCTGATCTTACGCCGGGGCTGGCGAATCGACTGTGTCTACCGTTCATCAAATCGTTGTGTTTGAACTTCCCTGAAACTTCGGTTCGAGCACGAAACGTACTCGTCACAGGAACCGCCGTTCGACCTGATTTACTGAAAGGTGACGCTGAACGAGGTCGGAAGTGGTTGGATGTACCACCAGATTCGCGGGTGCTAGTGGTAGTTGGAGGTAGCTTAGGCGCCGCTACGATCAATGCAGTTGTTCGGGAGTCACTTGCTCGACTCTGTGAACAGTATTTCGTTGTGCATGTATGTGGCGCAAATCAAATCGACAGTGATTACGATCGTCCTGGTTACGCTCAGTACGAATACGTCTCTGAAGAGTGGGGAGACGTACTCGCAGCGGCAGAATTGGTGATTTCAAGATCAGGTGCAAACGCTTTGTATGAGTTGCTTGCGTTGAAGAAGGTCAACATCCTGATTCCGCTCTCGAGAAGGGCGAGTCGTGGCGATCAGATTGAGAACGCGGTCATGGCAGAGCGTCGAGGTTGGAGTTTTGTGGTGCCTGAGGAAAACCTAAATCCGGATTCTCTCCTGAACGCTGTAGAGTTTGTCGAGCGTGACCGGAATTATTGGCTGACCAATCTTGAATCGTTTGAAGTGAGGGATAGTGTCACACTAATTTACGAGGAGCTTGCGCGGGTCGCGCGACGTTAGTCTTCGCGTGAACCCCCTTTGATATATGTGGGAAAACGGAGACTTCGTAGATCTAGCTCAAATCAATCTGTATTAGGTCCGGTTCGAAAACCTCGGGTTAGAGGATTTGGTCGGCGTTGCTGACGGATACGAAAACGTTCAGGTGTGAGTAATCGCGCCATTCCAACGGAACCAGGAGATATCTCTTTTAAGATCGCACTCGCGACAAGCTCAGCGGCAAACGGTGCTGTAATCGTGCCGCCACTCCCATGCGCCCAACTTACCCATGTATCTTTGGATGTTGCGCCTACGATGGGAAGTCGATCGGACGATACGACACGGTTCGCTCGGAATACCGACTTGTGCTCAAAGTGGGCGTTCGACACGAGGGACTCTATCCGTGCTTTGTTCGTCTGTGTTGCTTCGCCGTCGGGCCAAGGACTGTATTCGTACGTCGACCCCGCGTAGAGCGTCCCGTTTTGAGGTGCGACGTAGCCGTTTTGCGCAACGATATGCTGTATGGAAACGTCATTCCGTTCGATCGCAAATCCATCCACTTGTCCCGGAATAACGATCGTCTCCATCGGCATTGAGTCGATCTCGGTCGGGATATCACATCCTGTTGCATGCACTGTTTCAACATCGTCATAGCGAGTGACGACGTCGTACTCGCGACCCGTTACGACATGGATGCGATCGTGCGCGATCAGCTCACTACAGAGC
>JAPOVY010000011.1 GCA_026707905.1 Gammaproteobacteria bacterium
ATGCGAATTGGCTTTGTGCTCAACGTGCATAACCGAATCTATATCGGTTATGTCCATCCGTCGAATGATCAGACGTTCAAGTTCTTGATTTGATTCCAAAGTTTCTGCTTTCCAGCATGCGAAATTGGCAATTCGTCAATGTAGATGGTACGTGGAATTTGCTTTTTAAGTTGAGCGGTTGTATCGCGAACGGCCGTACCAATCGCAATCATGGATTTGCAATGCGGCGCGCGTTGATCAAACCATGCCTGAAACCCCTCCTGGGCACCTGCGAGCGTTGCGATAGATGATTCATTCTTCGCTAACCCAACCAGTGGGAATTTGAAGTGTAGCTCGTTGATCTGATGCTCTTCAAATCCACTTAACGCGCGCAATATATCTTTTGGAAGGGATTCCGGCCACGGTATGGAGAAGTCAGCGACCATTGCAGCCTTACCATAGAGAAACACTCTAAGGTAGACCGTGAACGGCTTGGACGTCTTCGACTCGACCGGTTCTTCACGCGTATTCCTCGCCTCTTCTTCATTTCGCTCCCGAATAGGAACCTTAGCGCCTTCAACGGTGGGTGATATCGTCGTCTCAACGGCTCTTCGCTGAACCCGCGCCTGAGTGGTCGATTGACGACGTGTAGCGGATTGCGACGATGGTGTCTCGAGGACGTCGAGCATCGATTTCGCTTGTCCAGCGGTAATCAATTCGCGCGCTCGCTCTGGCGATACCCATACGTCAATTCCTAGACGTTGCAACTGACGTAGGTCGTTCTGAAGCATCGTCTAATTATCATTTCCGCCCTCTCAACCTGATGTCGCCACCTAATGCGGTACGAAACCGACGATCTGCGGATCAATGGCATGGACGAAGCACTCGCACCAGAACAGCTTATTGAGCAGTTCCCTGTTTCGTCAGAGTCTTCGCAGCTCGTCTTCGAAAAACGAAATGAAGCCGCACACATCATTCACGGTGAAGACGATCGACTACTCTGCATCGTCGGTCCTTGCTCGATCCACGACACGATATCCGCACTCGAATATGCAGATCGATTGGTCGATGCTGCCATAACGTATCAAGATCAGCTCTGCATCTTGATGCGTGTGTACTTCGAAAAACCTCGTACAACGGTCGGGTGGAAGGGCTTGATAAACGATCCGCATTTAAATGGTTCATTCGAGATAAATGATGGTCTCCAAACCGCGAGACAGTTGTTGTGTGACATCGCTGAAAAAAAACTCGGTACCGGCACGGAGTACCTCGACCCTATCACGCCGCAATACCTCGGTGACCTAGTCTCTTGGAGCGCCATTGGTGCAAGGACGACAGAGAGTCAGATTCATCGCCAACTTGCATCCGGCTTGTCTTGTCCGGTTGGATTCAAGAACAGTACTAAGGGGGACGTACAAATCGCAGCCGACGCAGTCAAGTCGGCACTTAATTCGCACATATTCCTTTCGGTTACCAAATCTGGTCACGCAGCCATTTTTTCAACCACCGGTAATCCAGATTGCCACATCATCTTACGAGGAGGTGGTGGTCAGACTAACTATGACGAAGCGTCGATCGGCGACGCAGCCAAACGTCTTGCGAATGCAGCAGTCACTCCGCGACTCATGGTTGACATGAGCCACGCCAATAGCGAGAAAGAGCATAAGCGACAACTTGACGTGTGCGCTGAGCTGTGCAGTCAGATCCCTCGACCGGACTCTCACATCATGGGCGTCATGATCGAGAGTCACTTGGTTGAAGGTAATCAAAACATCGGCGACGGCACACAACTGGTGTACGGACAGAGCATCACTGATGCATGTCTAAGTTGGGACGATACTGAAATCTGTTTCGAGCGACTCTCAACGGCCGTAGAAAAACGCAGAAACGGTTCGTAACGCAACTCAACCGCGATCGTCGGTTTCCAAACGTGATAACCTGGTTATCAAGTCGCTTCTCCACCGATATGCGAGAAGACGCAACTCAATAGTAGAGCGTTAAATACGCTGCAATTCGCGAAAACCAATCCAACACTTGACATGGTTTTCCGTACGACACGGGCGTCCAAGTCCTACCCTTGCTCGCGTGAACGAATTAACCGAGCTGCACGGTCATCTGCAGAGAGAGCAGCCACGAGTTCCTGAAGCTGTTGTGTGTTAACCACGTGAACTCACCTTCAACATCGCCATTCGGCAAGGTCCAACCACAGTTGGCTTCCTCTTTCGCGCTTCGGTGAAGACCGATGCGTACCGCGAAACCCGTACGTCCGTTGCTCTCACAGGAGCATGGCGTACCGTCCGAGCCAGGACCGTACAGATCAGGGGTTGGCGTCCCATGACGCTCCGCGCTCGTCGCGATCATTGTAGGAGTAGATCCCAGTGATGTCATTACCACTCAATAATGAACCGGCGCCGTGAAAGATCTGAACTTCGAGCTATCGATCCTCTGCCGTCGCAACCGCGACGGCAGCTATTCCACGCGCGGGCAGCGATACGCCCGAATGCAACGGCATGCGAACACCCTCCAAGAACTCGGCTTCTACCACATGCATGCAACCTCGCTAAAACCCAAACACGTGACGGCACTGGTCGAACATTGGATCGCAAACGGGAATACCGCGGGTACCTTGCAGAACTACATGTCGGATATACGCTGGTGGGCAGAGAAAGTCGGCAAGTCACACATCATGCATCCGTCGAACGAACATTACGGCATACCGCCCCGGGACCATACACCGCGAGACAAGGCACAGCTCCTCAGCGAAGACAGACTCCTAAGCATCGAGAACGACTTCGTACGCACGAGCGTTCGTCTGCAACAAGCGTTCGGACTACGGCGCGAAGAATCGATAAAGTTTCGACCGAGCTATGCCGATCAAAAGACGTTCATCCGACTCAAAGGTTCGTGGACCAAGGGTGGACGACCGCGCGATATCCCCATCGCCGAACCGTCTCAGCGGGAGTTGCTTGACCAGGTGCATGAATTCGTCGGATCCGGCTCGTTGATTCCAAACGAGTGTCTCTACAAACACCAACTCAGACGCTACGACTACCACGTCGAAAAAGCCGGGCTAAACAACCTCCACGGTCTGCGCCACGGTTACGCACAACGTCGTTACCTGAGACTTACTGGTTGGTATCCGCCATCAGGAGGCGGTCCTAAATTCTCAGAACTTACGAAGACACAACAAGAGATTGATCAAGAAGTGCGGCTAAAAGTCAGTCGTGAGCTGGGTCACAACCGGATCGAAATCACGCGCGTGTACTTAGGTTAACGACCGCGACCCTCAAACCCCTAACGCATCCCCAATTTCGGCGGGAACAGCAAATTGATTCAGCCAGCGGATCAAGTCCTTTCGTTGAATGTTGTTGGCTCTAACATGATCTGCTATTCGTCCCAAAGGGATGCCACCTTCGTAGAACAAACCCATCGCGTCGTGTACTCGCAATGATCCTAGCATCCAAGCGATCGTTTGATTTGCGGCGCAATCAGAATTCGGTTCGGATAACAGCGCGTCCCGAACTGCTTTGGCGGATGCACGATCACGCATCCCAGCGCAGTACGCGCCGAGGAATGCATGTATTACACCTAATTGGTTTCTTTTCAAGGTCAACGAGTCGTCATAGGCGCGTGGATTCCGCTCAAATTCTTCTTTCGATCGAAGACCAGTCCTATTCATTGATTACACTCTGTCCTAGTTCGCATCAAATCCAAAGACTTCAGCGAGTTGATTAACCATCTCTCTCACATCAGGCAACGGGTCAACGCCTACGAGAGGCTTTGTTGTGTCCTCATACCAACTCGTTGGACGGGATTTCATTAAGGCAGAAACACGATCAAGCGATCGCTGTGGGATAGGTCGAATTGCGTCATTCAATGCATCTTGATCTCTTGTGATCGCAGTGTAAAGATCAAACACGTCGCGGATTTCACAAGCGCCTGCTTCAACCATTCTTGCAGCGACCTTCTTGTGCAGGATTGTGGCTGTAGACTCAGTCTTTACAAGTGTAGAGGGTACGACGTGACCACTCGCCTCATCGACGAGCATACTTGACGGCATTACCGTTAGCTCGGTGCCATCTAGTTCGCAATAAACCGTGTTGAGATCCACCCACGAACGTTCAGGATTAACCGCCGGAATGCGACAAAGATCTCGCTCTAGCTGATTTGAAGACGTAGCTATTACAGTGTTAAATAGTTGGCGGTCGGTGAATAGATCGATATCGGTTGAAATTCGGTGATTCCACCGAGCCTGTAATACGGTCCCGCCCCCTAGCAACAATTGATTTTCTGGGATGTACCTCCCCAAGACAGGTAGGACTACACCTAGTCGGTCGGTAACCCAGATTGGAATGTTGGGTTCTGCCATCGTTCTGTCGTAATCCTAGTCGATGTTAGAACCAACGGACGAACCATCAATGCGATGAGTGGTTTATTGGCTCTCGTCGGGTTATTTCTGAGAAGAAGAACTAAATCTACACAGGATTGCAGCAAAGTGATGCAAATCTAGTAGAACGACGCAACCAAACCTGTAGAGCAAATACAGCATTCTCGTTGACGTCGTTCACAGTCTCGCTCTGATTCTCAGATAGAGGTCATCGATCACTCGAAGATCAAACTTATTAATTTGGCGTATGTCGGCACCAACAACAACAGACCGTAGACAATTCGGTTGATTCCGAGCAGTTTGGACCTAGTCGATTTTTACAAGCCCAGTTTTTTGGGGTCTACAAATAGAAAACTTGAGTCGCGATGAAGGTCGACGATGACTTGTGGGAAATGTTTACGCTGAGTTCAACGTTGCCTTAATAAGGCGGATTTCCTAAGAGGAAACAGGCAATCCTGGCGGTGCTTGAGGCGGCTTTCGGGAAATGACGATGTGTTTGCTACGGTTCTTCTCGTCCTGACCAGTAGCGCCTGGTTGGACTTTCTCGATTTTCTTACCGGATTGAAGGTACAGCTTCAACTTGTCTTCGATGACATCCGCGGTGAGAATCGTATTTGTGATGGCTCGTGGATTAGGCCGTCGTGCCATGAATTACCTCCAAAAAGCGAGCGTGAATTTTAAGAATTCTTTCGTCGTGTTGATAACGACAGATCTGACGCAATATCGGGCGAAGGATCTAGATCCTTCGCCCGATAGCATATCTAGACATTGCGTCCGATCAACGGGTCGTTAGAAGTCGAACCGAACACCAAGACGCATTTGGTACACAGAACGCGTTGCGCTGCTGAAACTTGCGTTATCTGCATCGAAGTCACGAAAACGATACACACAAGTCTCAGCCGTCACACAGGCCGTGCGAGGCGCATCACCCTGTAACGCTCGAGCGCCATCGACACCGTTCGCTGCTACATCCGCTCGCGTCACCAGGTCCGCTTGGATGATGTTAACCGCGCGGTATCTCGGACCCGTGTTGAACACACCCCACTCACTATTGAGTAGATTGAGCACATTCTCGATATCGAACACGATCTTCGCTCGTCCGTCATCCAAGAATCCCATACCGGGAATCGGTGGGAGCTCCCACTGAAATCTCAAATCAATGATCGTCGAGGGGTCAGCGTCGAAGCCAAAAGGTTCTTGAATTCCCGATTTAATGCCGTTTTCCTCAATGTAATTAAAGAAGCCAGCTACATCGACTCGCGATGAGAACACAACGAGTGGGTCGTCCTGTGACGTCGGCACGTATAGCGGATCGTTGTCATACGGACCCTCGCCTAGACCTGCCCGACCAAACAATGGGTTGCGCCAGTGCACGTCGAAGACGTAGGTGTAACGACTACCTGTCGACCGTTGAGCAAAGACGTCGACACGAGCCGTCGAACCGCCAATTTCTCGCTCGTAACCAAAACTAGCTTTTAGCGCGGACGTCACCTCGTAAGGCGATTTGCGTGGCGATGGATTGTTGCGGTCTAATGCTTGGATATTGCGCCAATTTGAGACGCCACGAGAAGAAACGCCTTCGATCACCGTGTCGATGTCTTGCATCGCATAGCTCAGATAAGCATCAATTCCGTTATCCCACGATTTGTTCCAAGCAACTGTGAGAATGTGACTCGTGCCACCGTCATAGTTCGTCAATTGCGTCAAATTGCCGATACCTAACGCGTCAAGATCAGCGTAAATCCGTCGCCCATCGGGTGCCACACCATAAGGTTTGGTTTCAGCTATTTCGGTATGCGCGAGATTACGCCACCCAAATCCATACTGTGGTTGAGTCCCTAAGTACTGTGCCGTTAGCACGCTCCCGTCCAAGAAATTCGACGAGCGATACTCGTACTCAGCACGTAGTGAAGACTTCCAATCGGATGGGATTCGAAAGTTCGGATCCAATACGTCAATCGGCGTTCCTTGCGAATTCGCGACCCGATCTAGTAAATCCTGTGGAATTGACGTCGGATTCACGTTGCTTGCACGGCTGATTCGAGTAAAGGTCGTTGGTACTTGAAATACATTTGAAGTCCACACCTTAGGATCGCCACCGGAGAAGAGGCCGTAACCACCGCTGAATACCCATTGGTCGAGACCCGTGGTACGGAAACTCAACCGTGGCAAAAGGAGGCGCTTTCCATCAATGTTGTGGTCGGTGCGTTCACCAAACGTACCAAACACGTCATTACTAAATGCTGGTTGGTCAGACTGTTCAAACTGTTCGTAACGCACGCCAAAAGTGACTTCGACCATGTCATGTACTTGCCATGTATCTTGAACGAAGAGTGTATTCTTCGAATACTCCCAAGCCGCAGCGCCTTCGGCTGCAATGTTGCTAGGCACATTGACGTAATCAATGCGTGCATTGCGATTTACGATATCGTTGTAGTTATTGAAAACGAAACGACCTGCAGATGACGGTACAAAGAGATTGAATAGGTCAAACCGCTCGTGTTCGAACCCAACTTTGAGAATGTGACGATCGAGCAGATAGTCGCCGCTGACGAAGAACAGACTACGAGTATCACTGTAATCGTTCGCATGACGAAAACGGTCACAACCAGCCAATATGTCGACCTCGTCCGTGATTAATCCCGCCAATGGCGTCTCATCCACGTCTTCGGCACTGATGTTGTTCAATTCAAGGTGACCCACACCCGGACCAGCCCGACAGATCTGACCGCGCGAGAAATCCTTGATGTTCATTCTCGCGGTCGTCGAGAATCGATCGTTCCAATCCGAGAAGACCTGTGCGGTAACGGATGTCAGCTCAACTGGAAAATCGATCCATGCAGATTCCAAATTACCAGCACTTGAGCTTGTGTTACCTTCTTCTGTTCGCTGATAGGTCAACGAAAGGCGTTGCGTGTCAGTGACGTTCCAATCTAACTTCGTCAGAATTCGTTCCGTCGTAACGGGTGTGGCTGCAATATCAGGACGAGATCCTGGGTCAAACTCATAGGTATCGCGAATGACGTCGCGCAGCGCGTCAAAGAAACCTGGTTGAATGCCGTTATTACTGTCGAAGTTGCTGAAGTCGACGGTCCGCGTTGACTCGTATTTATCAAGTGATACGAGGACGAAAACTTCGTCCTCTACGATCGGACCACTAATCGTGCCGCCAAACTCATTTTCCTCGAAATTGCCGGGATTGAAGCTGCGATCGCCGTCATACTCGTCACCGATGAAGCCATCGTTCTTCATGTAGCTGAAAACCGAGCCGCTCCATTCGTTGTCGCCTGATCGTGTCGTGATGTTGACCAATCCACCTGTATAGCCAGCGCCTTCCACCGAATATTCAGACGCAACCAACGAGATCGATTCGATAACATCGATGTTGATCGGTGAACGATTTGTCGCGTAGGTGTTGTCACTCAGTCCGAAGTCATCCTGCTGAAGTGAACCATCGATCGCCAAGCCGTTGAATCGTGGATTTATCCCAGCAACCGAAAGTTGACCGGTACCATCCGAATGCGCTAACGGGTCCTTTAACAGCGTACGCAATGCATCTCGTGTTACCGAGGGCTGATTCGTGATATCCGAAGCCGTGTAAACAGACCCAATGCCGTTATTCAAGTCACGCTCTGAGATGACGCGTGAGGCCGTCACAACGACCTCTTCAACATCGGCCGGCTGTAATTGCAGTACTAACGGAATCTGCGCGCCCGCCGAAAACTGCAAATCGGTTAGCTCAACTTTTCTGAAGGCTGCCGATTCGACGGTAACAGTGTACGGTCCGCCAACACGCAATCCGCCTTGGAAGAACACCCCGTTCGCGTTCGTCGTCGCGACGGCAGTAGTGCCTGAAGGCACGTGTCGAATCGTTATGGTTGCATTAGCGACTGGATTGTTTTCACCCGATTCGATTCGACCATTTAGGCTCGAAGACGTGCTCGAGGCGAAAATGGACATGCTAGATAGGACGAATACCGAAGTAATCGTCAGGACCAGTCGAGAGAAGAAACTGGTTTTCATCGGTTCGTTGTAACCCCCGCGTAAAACGCCGCACTCGAAATTGTGTGGCTGGTTGTGAGCTTCGCATGACGTTAGGGACAACGTCATTCGAAGTGTTTATGGTTGAGTCGGCAGAAAAAATCCTGTCCGTTGCTTGTGCCATGCCGACATCATTGGATGTGATGCCGCCGGCTGAGTGTGACCACCAATCAACTCTTGCTTCACCCCAAGTCAAGCTAATGAGTGGATGATGATCTGCCGCTTCAGCAGCATCGCCAACATTATTTGTGAAGGCAAGTGCCTCTGCGAAATTTCGAAACGTAAACGTTCGAGTGAGTCTCGGAGTATCTCCTGACGAATCGACTTCCCATTGTGGTAGATCTTTCTGGAGTTGCTCCAGTTCACCCCGGGACAGTTGACCTGCATTCGGATCTGCTTTATCCATGGCTCACTTCTGATTGCGCAACTCGAGGCGTTCGGAGATGGTAAACCAAGTCGACTACCTCTTGTCGCGGTGCCTTTGTGCAGTAGCTAACTACCAGCGTTACTGCGAAGTTTAACAAGGCGCCTAATACACCAATGCCTTCGGGTGAAATCCCGAACAACCAGTTCTCCGGAATGTTCTCAAACATGGGAGAAAACAGCATGCCTTTGAACGCGTTGATATAGAGTGTCGTAAACACCAGCCCGGCTAACATGCCACAGATCGCACCGATGCCGTTGACGCGAACGCTGAAAATACCAAGCAAAATGACCGGGAACAGACTTGCGGCCGCGATTCCGAACGCGAACGCGACAACTTCGGCAACGAACGCAGGAAGATCGAAACCCAGATATCCGGCGAGACAAATTGCCACTGCTGCACAAATCCGACCGACAATCAATTCGTTGCGATCCGACATGTTTCGATTGAAAACGCTTTTTACAAGGTCATGGGATACGGCGGCGGAAATCACCAGTAACAACCCGGCTGCCGTCGAGAGAGCAGCGGCAATGGCACCCGCGGCAATGAATGCAACGACCCAGTCAGGCAATCCGGCGATTTCTGGATTTGCGAGAACCAATATGTCCCGGTCGATCGTCAGTTCATTACCTTCCCAGCCATACGAGTCCGCAACCGCTACGAATTCCTCGTTTGCGTCGTTGTAGTACTGTATTCGACCGTCCTGGTTCTTGTCATCGAATGTGATAAGACCAGTCTCTTCCCACGTTTTAAACCACTCCGGTCGTTCTTCGTACTGCAAATTCGCAGTTGGGACACCGACGTCACCCGTTTGAATCGTGGCGGTCAGATTCCATCTAGCGAGTGATCCAACAGCCGGCGCCGTTGTATAAAGGATCGCGATAAATAACAACGCATAGCCTGCGGAGACGCGTGCGTCACGTACGCGCGGAACCGTGAAGAAGCGAACAATGACGTGAGGCAGTCCGGCCGTACCGATCATCAACGCCATGGTGATAAAGAACACGTCGACCATAGATTTCGATCCGTCGGTATATGACGCGAACCCTAATTCGGTGACGACCTGATCCAGTCTATTCAGTAGATAACCCGAGCCATCCGCCAATTCACTTCCGAACCCAAGTTGAGGTATAGGGATATTGGTAACCTGGAACGTGATGAAGATTGCTGGTAGCGTATAGGCAAAAATCATCACGCAGTATTGCGCGACTTGCGTGTACGTGATGCCTTTCATCCCTCCGAAGACCGCATACACAAACACGACTCCCATGCCAGTCAACAGTCCGATAGTCACATCGACGTTTAAGAAACGTGCGAAAACGATGCCAACACCGCGCATTTGACCTGCAACGTATGTGAATGAGATAACGATCAAGCAGATGACAGCAACCGTACGAGCGATCTGCGAGTCGTAGCGATCTCCTATGAACTCAGGTACCGTGTATTTGCCAAACTTGCGCAAATAAGGTGCGAGTAACAGCGCAAGGATCACGTAACCGCCCGTCCACCCCATCAGATAGACTGAACCGTCGTAGCCCAAAAATGCGATCAAACCAGCCATCGAAATGAACGACGCTGCCGACATCCAATCAGCCGCAGTGGCCATGCCGTTTGCAACGGGCGAAACGTGCTTTCCAGCCACGTAGAAGTCACTCGTTGAATTTGCTTTCGAATATATCGCTAGTCCGATATAAAGGAGGAAGCTACCGCCTACTACGAAATAGATGAGTAACTGCTGGCTCATTCGTTTTCGTCGACGTCATGAGTACGGTCGAGTCGATTCGCTAGCACCGCATAAACGAATATCAACACCACGAAGACGACAATGCTGCCCTGTTGCGCGAACCAAAAACCGAGCTTGAATCCGCCAATTTGGATCTGATTGAGCACATCGACGAAGAGAATCCCACACCCGAAGGACACTAAGAACCAAATGCTCAGGAGAATGCCGACCAGACGTAGATTGGCGATCCAATACTGGCGATGTTTCATCTCAAGCTACTCTACTGACCGACCGCTTTCGCTTGCGGGTTCGGATTGTATTGACGATACGTTCTGCGAAGAGAAGGACAAGAATCGAACCATAGATTGCTGACTCTTCGAGCGTTGCGCGCTCAAGCCAGAACAAATGGATCCAAGCAGCGATCGCAGCCACATAAATGAGTCGATGTAGGCGATTCCAGTTTTGACGCAACTTTCGACGCCACCCACGAGTTGAGGTGACGGCCAGGGGAACCAGTGAACACAGCGCTGTCAATCCAGCAATGATGTAGGGGCGTTCGGTAAAGTCGTCCAGAATCACCATAACGTCGACACGAGCAAGCAGCAGAACATAACTCGTGACATGAAGACATACCATCGCAAACGTCCATAGACCTGCCATCCGCCGGAACTGGATCAGAATCGGCTTTCGTGCAATGCGAGAGAGCGATGAAATGAACAACGTAAACCAGAGCATTCGAATGGACCAAAAGCCAAGGTGATCAACGATCGCATCCTCTGGATCAGCGCCCAACCCTAGAGTCGGCGAAGCTAATTCGACCCGGATGTCATTAATCAGAAGCGCGAGCGGTATCGAGAGTACGCACCAAAAGACGACCTTTGTAAGTCTGAATCGAGGTAGCTTCAACCGACCTTTAGAACCAACTACGTCCAAATGACGCACATAATTTGAGAATCGAGCGATTCTCCTTAATGTATTTAAGCAGCGAGTTTAGGTTGGATAACCCCAAGCTCGATTGACGTTTCGACGACCGCCCGAATTGTGTCATCAATCGGACGAATTGTCGCGCCGAGTACTTCTTTGGCCTTCTTGCAGTCGTTCTTCGCGTGTGGTACCGGAGGCTTACCGTCGGAGTCTGCATCGTCGTCCCGCCTTGGCACAGGCTGCGGCCGACCCAACTCGAACGATGGAAAGTGCTCATGGATGATCCCACGGACTTCCTCACTAAACAACAAGGCTGAGCGACCACCAGACCCGTGCATGAGGTATCGTGCACCACCTGTCGTCGACGAATGATCGATGTCGAGCTCCGCCGCGAGGCGGTGACCCTTCACCAGATCCCGAACATCGATGATGTTGTAATACATGTCATACTGTGATGGCCAGTTAGGCGTCTCGTTATCGGCAATCCGACCAATCTGTTCAATCCACTGCCCGACCTGCGCTTTAAACAGGATCGGTCCACAGATCATCGCAGGACACATCGTCACGGCATCCCAGCGACCATCGCTCAAGTTTCCTGCGGCGTTGATTAGCCGCTCAGTTTCAACCTTACTGCGTGCATATGAGTTCGCTGGATGTTGCCAACGTTGTTCGTCTACACCATCCGAAGCCCAATCTGCCTCGGTCCATTCGTAACCGGGTTCAACTGTCATCGCTCTCCGACCGGCAACGGCAGCCATCGAGCTCGTATAGACCAAACGTCGTATCGATGATGCTCGATTGATCGAGTCGATAACGTTTTGCGTACCTCTCAGACCACCATCGTAGATGTCAGTCGGTACGTCGCCAGAACCGAGTGGTTGTGACTTCCCGTCAGCTGAATTGCCCAACACAGCAGCGACTTGAAAGACCGCACTACAACCATCGAACGCATCATCGTATGAACCCTCGATGAACAGATCGCAACCGTCATGGATTTCGACGTTTGGGAGCGTCGAAAGGTAATTCGCCGCATCCTGTCCACGCCAGCTGTTCGCGTCTCGAATACACGCACGGACTTGATAGCCATGCAACGCCATTTCGCGCACCATATGACCACCCGTGAATCCTGAACAACCCGTAACAGCTACCGGACCTAATGATTGACTAATTGCTGGCATAGTTTTCCTCAAATTTCAGCACTAAGGGGTTTAAACGGTCAGCGTAAGCCCACCGCCGGGGAAGTTGCTATGTGCGAGCGGTTTGATCCGCTTCGTTCCTGTAGTCGGCGTACCAGTCTTCGGCGAGCCGCGAAGTTTCGTGAACGTAGATCTCGTCGTTTATTACATCGATCGGGTCTCGGCTATCGACACCTAAACCGAAGCGGTGATACCCCAACAACCGTTGCATTTGCTCTGGCATTTCGCGAACCACTTCACGAGGAACGGACACGAGCTGTATCTCTTGCGGTCGAAGATAGGCAACTTGATGGCTCATAAAGAAACCAAGCCGCTCACGATCCTCAGATACATTCGCGCCACCGCCATGCCACAGACCACCCTCCCACATGAGCATGGTGCCCGACTTCATTTCTACCTGGAGCGTCTTGACGGATTGATCTGGTCGACGATCATGCCATCGATGACTGTATGGCACGATGTGAGTTGCACCATTTTCGATGTCGAAGTCATCCAGAGCGATGAGTGCATTGCACACAAAACTCGGATGAGGTCTCGGTATTGGCCAAAGCCCATCGTCTTGGTGGAGGAACTGCTTCGTTTCACCAGGCAGGACGTTGAACAGTGTAGTGACATTGATTTGGGTTCGAGGTCCTAGTACACCTTAGACTAAGGCACGAACACGTTTGTCGAGAAACAGGTAATCAACGGCACGCGTTTTCGCTAGCAGGTTATGAGCACGCCACGTCTTGCCCGTCTTCGTGCCAATCGCGCGCATTTCAGTGATATGGACCTCGGTTAGAAACGCATGACGGATCTTCTCCACCTCTTCAGTCGAAATGAAATCCTCGACGATGGTGTAACCTTGATCCAAGATCTGGTCAATACGTTCTGTGATATTCAGACCTTCGATGATCTTCGGACCTTCTGGTTCCTGATCAGGTTGTTTCATTTTGCTGTCGCTGCTTCCTTCGGAGCTTCCGCTCGCTCCTTCTCTTCAGCTGCTTTTTGCTCCCGACGGATTCGACTCGCATTCCGTTGTGAGGTCATCACACCGTCATGACGCAGATAGTCGTATTTTGGTCGCAACGTCGTCTTGCCGTTCGCAGGTTCCATGTCAAACAAGCTGCGATACGATTCGATTGATTGACCACTCTTGGAACCTGGTTCCGCTTTGGAGACTCGTTCTATGTCCCAATCACTCGCGCCGAACGGGAATAGACTGTAGACATCCATTAGTCCCGTAAATCGAATTGGGTTACGATCGAGCGCTTCCTGCGTCACCGTTTCTCGATAGGCTTCTTCCGCTTGTCGCCTTCGTCGCATGTATTCGCACTGCAACGTCATTCGCAAACCGCGCGTTTTCTTTGGGTACGAACCATGCCATGTGTGATTGCCCCAGATGACCATCGAGCCTTTCGGAGCTTCTACTGCAACTGCACGATCAGCCCAGTATTTCGAATCGTCGGGGGTAACTTGACGTCGCCACTTGTGACTTCCCGGTACAAAGGAAATCGAGCCATCATCCTTTGTATAGTCCGTTAGCATGAAATGCATATTGCAGTTGTTAATTTGCTCGGGCTGCGCCTGCAACGCGGGATCTAAGTAGTCGCCGTGAATTCCCGTTCGAACTTCACCTGGACCTTTGACCCATGCCGCGCAAAGACTAAGAATGCAATCTGTACCAAGCATCCACTGTGCAAGACCCAAACCAGCTGGGTTGTACGTCAGCTTCTCGAAGATCTGGTCTTCCCACAGCATGAATCGCTGAATGTCGTTTACGTTTGACCAACGCGCTTCGGAAAGTCCATCGTCACCGTAGCGACGTAACATCGTTCGCTCTAAGGCTGCTTTAACCTCCTCGCAGAATTCTGGTGGACCAACCTTCTCTGGCGGCACGACGGTAAACCCGAACGCTTCGAGTTCAGTGATGTTGCTCAGCAAATCGAGCTGAGCGAGTTCCTTATACAGCGGTGCGACGGATCCCGTTGACTTCCAATCACCAATTTCCAAAACGATGACTCCCAGTCTCAGACGCTACGAAAACGAAAAACCATGCATTAGCTCGAGGTATAAGCGAAGATCAACTCTGTCGAATGTAGGAAATTTGGCGACGTTTGAAGCTGGCAATCGCATGTACCAATACATGCGCGAATGGTTGAGATAACTGCGTCGTTAGCAGAAACACACGAAAATCGGTGTACTTAAGCAGTTAACAAGTGGATTATCGCATAATTCACCCTTCCGCCGAATACTTACTCGTAGGCGCTAGCGCCTCGAATTGAACGCCCAGAAGCGATTGGCGAAAGTCAATCGCAGGCGAGCCAATGTATCAATACGACAACTTTGACCGCAATTTCCTGAAGGAACGTGTTGCACAGTTTCGCGACCAAACCGACCGTTATCTGGCCGGCGAAATTCCCGACGACGTGTTCCAGCAATTGCGTTTGCGCAACGGTCTTTACATTCAACGACTTGCGCCGATGCTACGAATCGCGGTGCCCTACGGCACGCTCAACTCGGCACAGTTGCGGAAGCTGGCCTCGATTTCTCGCGACTACGATAAAGGTTACGGCCACTTAAGCACACGCCAGAACATGCAACTGAATTGGCCTGAACTACCAGAAGTTCCGGACATTTTGGCAGAACTGGCCGAAGTCAATATGCACGCGATCCAGACAAGCGGTAGCTGTGTACGAAACGTGACGACAGATCAATTTGCTGGCGTTGCGGCTGATGAAGACGTCGACGCTCGACCATATGCGGAGATGTTAAGGCAGTGGTCTACATATCACCCGGAGTTTGAATGGCTCCCGCGTAAATTCAAAATCGCTCTTAATGGTGCAAAGAGTGATCGAGCGGCGATCGCGGTTCATGACATAGGCATTCAACTGCAAGTCGACGACGAAGGACAAACAACGTTTGATGTTTATGTCGGAGGCGGTCTAGGGCGTACGCCAGCAATTGGCGCGTTGATTCGACAAAACTTGCCTGAGAAGCACCTTCTTACCTATGTCGAAGCAATATTGCGAGTCTACAACCGCTACGGTCGGCGCGACAACAAATACAAGGCTCGCATCAAGATCCTCGTGAAAGCGATGTCTCCAGAAACGTTCGGTGAAAAGGTAGACGCTGAATGGGACCTCATTAGAGATAACCCGCAAGAACTTACTCAGGATGAGATTGATCGAATTGTCGAATGCTTCAAACCTCCCGACTATCCTCCGGTACAAAACGCGTCGTCGACATTAGCTAATCAACGACTACAGGATCCAGCTTTCAACCGGTGGGTTCAACAGAACGTTGCCGAACACAAACAACTAGGCTACGCCATCGTTACGCTCTCGACCAAGGCTACCGGAATCCCGCCGGGTGACGTGACGGACGTTCAAATGGACGCCGTCGCTGACTGGTCGGAGACGTTCGGGCTTGGCGAAATTCGAATCAGTCACGAACAAAACTTTGTACTACCGGACGTACCACAAAACCGATTGTTTGAGCTCTTTGAGCTTGCGCGCACAGAAGGATTAGCGTCAGCGAACCAAGGTTTGTTAACGGATGTGATCTGCTGCCCCGGTGGCGATTACTGCTCACTGGCAAATGCGAAATCCATTCCTGTCGCCGAAGAAATACTTCAGCGATTCGATGACTACGACTACCTACACGACCTCGGTCCACTCGACCTGAACATCTCTGGGTGCATGAATGCCTGTGGTCATCACCACGTAGGTCATATAGGGATCTTGGGAGTCGACAAACGAGGTGATGAGTTCTACCAAATCTCATTAGGAGGTAACGCGACGAACGATGCATCTCTCGGCAAGATCATCGGACCTTCTTTTTCTCGTAACGAAGTCGTAAGCGTCATCGAGCGATTGCTTGACGTGTACGTCGACTATCGCACGGAAGGCGAGACTTTCTTAGGCTGCTATCGTCGCGTCGGAATGGATCCATTTAAGGATCGCGTCTATTTAGAGGAACCAGAGAGCCAGTCATATGCCCGTGCTGGTTAAGGACCAGCAGATCGTTGCCGATCCATGGCAGCTTCTCGAGACTATACCAGACTACGTTCCAATCAATGCGATCGTTCCAGTTGACCAACTGGTTAATACAAACGCTAACGCGGTTTGGGTAGAAGGCGATTTAGAGGCTGACGACCACGGTGAGGAGCTTGCCAAGCTTGATCTCGTAGCCGTGCACTTTCCCATGTTCGCGGATGGTCGAGGTCTTTCGCTCGGAACGCTCTTGCGTAATCGATATGGTTTTATCGGTGAGTTGCGTGCGATTGGTGAAGTACAACCAGACCTCACACCTTTTATGCGTCGATGTGGATTTGATGCTTTTGTTCTCGAGAGTGAGCTAGCCGCCAATACGGCCATTCGATGTATGGAAAGCATGAGCGACTTCTATCAAAGTTCCGTGATTCAACCGGAACCCGCTTTCCGTCGTAAACACGACCAATAAGCGCCGCGTCATTGCCTCCCATCGTACGATGTATCGACGATGATTGACAGTTTCATACTCATCTTCGTCGGCGCAGCCATCCTCGCATCGCTGGCGATGTTCATACGCCAACCGTTGATCATCGTCTACGTATTACTCGGCGTTGTTCTCGGACCTTCTGCGCTCGGTTGGATCAGTGATACCACGCTCGTCAGCGAGGTTTCAGAAATCGGGATTCTGTTCCTGCTCTTTATCGTAGGGCTTGAATTGCCGCCCAACAAGCTGCTCGCGATGTTTGGTACTTCGCTAATTGCGGCTCTGCTCAGTTCGGTGTTGTTCTTCCTAGTAGGACTCGGCGCCGGTCAAGTGTTCGGTTTTACGTGGATTGAGAGCGTCGTACTTGGTGTCGCTCTCATGTTCTCAAGTACAGTGCTGGGTATCAAGTTACTACCTCGCACGATTCTGCACCATCGAAAAATCGGCGAAATCGTTATCGGCATATTGCTGCTTCAAGACTTGATCGCCGTGGTTGCGTTGGTCTCGCTCTATCTATTCGCTCAAGTTGGACCTCAAGGCGATATCGATATGGAGCTTCTTTTGGCGGCCGGTCCTATTCTCGTACTCGTGGCATATGTTGGTCCGAAGTTTCTTATCTGGCCGCTCATGCAAAGGTTTGACGTATTTACTGAGTACATGTTCCTGCTCTATATTGGCTGGTGTCTAGCAGTTGCTGGCATCGCGCATGCATGCGGACTTGGTTTTGAACTCGGAGCGTTCATCGCTGGTGTGTCACTCGCTAATTCTCCGGTATCTCAAAGCGTTGCCGAAACTCTAGAACCGTTAAGAGACTTCTTCCTTATTCTGTTTTTCTTCGCGGTCGGCGCTCGCGTGGACATCATGTTGGTACCGGGTGCAATATTGCAAGCTGCCTTGCTCGCGGCGATTCTTATTGCCTTGAAACCAGTCGCTTTCCGTTATCTTCTTGCTCTTACACGAGTGCGTAGACCCATCGGATGGGAGGTTGGTATTCGGCTCGGACAGTGTAGTGAGTTTTCGTTGCTGGTTCTTTTCGTAGCGTCACCACTACTGAGTAAGCAAACAGATCACGTGATTCTTCTAGCAACGATCTTGACGATGCTAGTCTCAACATATATGGTCGTTCTTAACTATCGAAATCCACTCGCTCTTTCAGATCGATTGCGGGTTGCTTGACTTAGACCCAGCATTAACTAGTGAGTAGGTCGCTCTAACCTCGCTAATCGATGGGCTTCAGCGACGACCTCCGCGAATAGCGTGTCCTGTGCGTGTGTTTTTATTCGCTTGCGAAAACGACCTAAAGTCGATCGATGCAGTGATGGTCGTTGCGTGATGTCCCAGGCACAGAAAGCTTCAACGAGGCGGTTTTCTACCATGTCGTCGATCGCCTGTTGATCACTTAATTCACAGCTGAGTTGATAGACGTGTAATCGAATCATGCTTTCAAGCGGAATTGGGTTACGACCTCGTTCACCAGTTGGGTAGATCGGTTTTAAGGATCGAATCAGTTGACGCCACGGAACCGCACCGTCGAGTGCATCAAGGTAGCGATGGCGTTTCGTGTTTAGGTCTCGAATCCAAACGTGTTCAGAGAATATCGACGGTGTTTCCGACACTAAGGCCATTGGACGTCTCAAGTCACTTGCTCAACTTAGAAGCAACTAAGCTTCCAGAAGCAGCATGAATACGAAATACTCTGATTATTCACACAATCGTCCTCAAGTGAGAGCACACAAGCAGGTTGTTAACACGAACTGTCAGAATTACACTCGGAATCGGAATTCATGGAATGCCAACCGATAGCCACCGATTGTAAGACACTCTCACCTACTGTATTTGCGCGGAGATCGTCCGATCTGACTCTAGAAAGTCAGCTCTCTAAGTCTTTCTTAGACATGACTGGCACCTTTGTACGATTTTCAGACGACTAATACACAGAATCTGTTAGAGAGACTGTCATATCAGAGTATTTCTCGACGCGAATGCAGCGCGTATTACCGCCCTTAGCTACTATTTGATTGGCTAAACTGCAACGAGGTATGGTTTCGCTACGACTTTCGCCACCTAAAGCACTATTTCGTTCTAAGGTCGCATTGAATGCGATAAATGAACTCAATAACACAAGTGAGCGGCGATTACTACAAGATATGCAGTATCGACACTATCGTTCGGTCCTGCAAACGCGAGATTCGGTATTCGTTCGTTTTACTTGCAGTGAGATTGAATACTGACGATTAAGCGGCTAGTCTAGGAATGCACGGTAGGTGTCTGCACCTAACGTAATCGGATTAGTCGTAGCCAAAACAACCTATAGCTTCGAGCATCCGGTTATCTACATGCGATGCTGGCATAATGTCGTCGCATTTCTTAATTACGAGACGAGCTTAAGTGTATTACCGGTTAGTTTTTTGTTAAGCGAAAATATCCTAGCCGCAGCGTCTAGGCAGCTGCGAAGCTTGATCGGACAAGTGTTCGACGTAATTACACTTTCGAAACCGAAGACGAACGATGCGGTTGTAAATCTAACGAAGATTATCTCTAAATTGTCGCCGCTTGTTGGAAATCTCATTGAATTTGAAATGGTGGATTTTCTCAATTCTCAGCATGGATCTGTTGACTTCGGTACGTGGGTTAGACAAGATCCAGGATTTCCAGATGCATTATTCGTTAGCCATATAAAACCTTCACCAGGATTTGAGATCAAGGCTTGGTTTCCTCTAGCAACTGAGATTACAGCGAGATTTCGGGAGAGTCAGTATCGCCTTCAACACGAGGAAACGAATATCTGCATACTCGCTTGGTTACCTGAGCGAATAATCTTCGGACGACCGCAAATCATTGATGTATGCGTCGTTTCAGCGCTTTCTGTTGCGGAGTCAAGAGATCTACACTATCACAATCCACCGGATTACTTAGTGATTGAACCTGAAGACACGAGCTCACGCACCAAGAATTTGCAGCAGACGAATACGGCTGGGTATAGATTTCAAGGAACAGAAGAAGAACTCAGAGACGCAAAACGATTCGTCGAGGAATCTGGACTCGCAAACGAACGATATCGTACGGAATTACCGTATCAAAATCATATTAGAGAGTTACGCGCATTATTTCCGTATAGATTGGACACGAATTTCGCAAAAATCGACCGAATCGACCACGAACAAATTGAAAGATTCAAGAATCGTGTGATGGGAACCCGTATCAACGAACATACAATCAGAGAGTGGGGAAAAGTACTTTTAGGAGAGAACGACGAGGATAAACTAGAGGCACTAACACGTTTGTTGATTTAACATTAAACCCACAGC
>JAPOVY010000147.1 GCA_026707905.1 Gammaproteobacteria bacterium
ACAACGCCCGTCGCGAAGTGGCTAACAACGTGACGGAATTCGGAAACATCGAATTCTGACGACACCAAAAATCCTATCAACAGCTTAGTCAAACGCGCGTATTTTGCGCGTTATCTAAATGCCGTTAACCAGCCTAAGCCGCTTCTACGTATGGATACAGTTCGACTAAGGGCGAGGACCTGCCATCCGCTTGCACTATGCGACAGTGCTCTCTTTGGAGTTCCCGCGGTTCATTCACGCCGCAAGAATGCGCAATGATTGCGAGTTCCTTTCGAATACCCATCGCATACTGGTAGACGCGTTCCGCTTTGTCGACAGGATCAAGTCCGCGCTGCAGTCGCCTGTTGTGAGTTGTGATTCCAGTCGGACATGTGTTCTTGTTACACTGCAAGGCTTGGATACAGCCAAGCGCAAACATAAACCCACGCGCACTAACGACGAAGTCTGCACCGGCACACACCGCCCATGCGACCCCGGTCGGTGTGATCATTTTGCCGCTGGCAATGACACGAACGCGATCGCGTAAGCCGTGTTTCGTCAATATATCAACAACTATCGGTAAACTCTCACGCACCGGAATCCCCACGTTGTCAATCAAACTCATCGGTGCCGCGCCCGTACCCCCGTCAGCACTATCAACGGTAATAAAGTCGGGTGCAGATTCCTCCCCACGTTCGCGAATTAGCACACACAGTTCGTCTAGCCATTCAAAAGAACCTATCACGGTTTTGAACCCTGTCGGCTTTCGCGTGATCGACCGTATACGATTGACAAAATCGAGAAGATCGGGCACGGAGTTTATCTCGGCGTGACGGTTTGGCGAGATTGATGCCTGACCAACAGGGATTTTCCTAACAGCCGCAATCTCTTCCGTTACCTTTATAGCGGGCAGAATGCCTCCTTTACCGGGCTTTGCTCCTTGCGAAATCTTGATTTCGAACATCCGCACCTGCTCATGCGCCGCAATTTCTTCGAGTAGCTTTTCACTGAGGTTGCCGTTCTCATCGCGCACACCGTACTTCGCGGTTCCGATTTGGAAAACCACGCTACCACCCGCGTTGAGGTGATGCGCCGATAATCCGCCTTCACCAGTATTTAGCCAGATACCCGCACGCTTAGTACCTTCCGCGAGTGCCGTCAGCGCTGGCGTTGAAATTGCACCAAAACTCATTCCCGATGCATTGAAAATGTAGCGATGTAGGAATGGAAAGTCTGTATAGGGTCCGACAATCAAAGGCGTTATCTCCCGATTCTCCTCTGCTAATGTCGGGAACATGGTGTTCGCGAACATGATCGTACCGACCGGTCGTAAATCACGAGTGGAACCAAACGCGGTTGTGTTATCCGTGTTTTTCGCGGCTCGATAGACCCATGTGCGTTCAGCGCGATTGAACGGTAACTCTTCCCGGTCCATCGCAAAGAAATACTGTCGAAAAAACTCACCGAGCGTTTCAAATAGGTAACGAAATCGCCCGATGACTGGGTAATTACGGCGTATTGCGTGGCTGGTCTGCGTCCGATCAATGACGTATAAAACGCCAACAATTAGTACTCCTATCCCTAATACAAGGATGAAGAGTTGCACCAGGATGTCGATGAGACTGATCATCTGATATCTTCTCCAATCTTGTGCACGCGCTCAGACACGAGATGCTCCTGGATATTTCGAATCACTAAACATCGCTTCGATAGCCAATCGCAAGACTCGGTCCATTCTCTTAATGTTAGACCTAGTGTGGTCTGCTATATCCGTAGCTGCCCAGGTCTCCAGGTTGACAGTTTGTTGTCGGATTCACAGCATGGGACGTCCAATGGACTTAACATTGGCAAACTTTGCTCAGCCTACATTCACGCACTTGCTACCGTAGGCAAGCGACGTCGTTCTTCGGCGCATAACAATCTTGCGAGCACACAAGCAACGTATGCGCGCGTCTTTCTGGAATAACCCAAGAGCCATGAGACCGTTCACTGTAGTACTTTTCTTGTTAATGTATGGGATATATACGGGTTTTGCGTCCGCAAGCGAAGACGCAGGTTCGCGACCTCATGCACAAGCAACCTATCTAGCCATTGCCCCTGTCTTTGACGGTATCGTCGAGGGTGATCCTGCGTGGGAGGGACTTCCAGCATTGACGAATTTCACGCAGCAAATTCCCAATCACGGTAGTCCAGCGACATTAGCGACAACAGTCTATATCGGTTACACGGATGACGCGTTGCATATCGCATTTATTGTCGAAGACGACATCGACGACATGGCACCGTCGAGTAATGGATGGGAATCCGACGGCGTCGTGGTCGTCATCGATCCGTATCAGAGTGAGATAAGTGGCGTGGTGTTTTCGACCAATCAAACTGGTGTCGAGTGGGATGCATCGCTTTTCAATGGCAACACAAACTGGAATTGGTCCACCGTTTGGGACGCTGAGACGAAGATTAATGACGACAACTGGAGTGTCGAGATGGTTATTCCGTTCACGTCGCTCCAGTACCCGAGGCAAGACGTTCAGTCGTGGGGTATGAACTTCAGTAGATACGTCAGAAATCGCAATGAAAGCTCCATATGGGCGCCGGTACCGCGCCAGTTCTCGGTCTGGCGGCTCGGGTTATCCGGCATCATCGAGAACATCAAACCGCCACCATCCAAACGAAACGTCCGATTCAATCCCTACCTCATCGCCTCTCGCGGAGAAGGAACTGATGCGGACCTAGTAGACCGTTCGGATCAAGGATTCGACGTACTGTATTCGTTAACCCCCACTCTCAACTTTACGGCAACATACAACACGGACTTCGCCCAAGTCGAATCGGATCAACTACAAATCAATACAGGTCGCTTCAGTCTCTTCTTTCCCGAAACGCGTCCGTTTTTTCTCGAAAACAGTTCATTGTTCACGATTGGCGTACCTCAGGAGACGCTCGTATTCCATAGTCGCCGCATCGGTATCGCGCGTGACGGCACGCGCTTACCCATGGACGGTGGCCTAAAACTGGCAGGTCATATCGGACGTCAAGACGAAATCGGTTTGATGTATTTGCGAGCCGACAGTGCATTCGCCCACGGATCAGAGGAGTTCGCGGTAGCAAGGTACAGTCGGACACTGACGAATCGATCCAAATTCGGTTTTCTTGCGACAAATCGAGATTCCGGGGATTACCAATCACAGTCATTTGCCGGTGATTTACAGTGGGGTTTCGGCGAATACGCTGAAATCCGTTCGTTCATCGCTACTTCGCACGCGAACGATGGCTTCAATCGCGATGACGAGTACACATACGCACTCTACGGCAGCTACAACTCGCCGAAATGGCAGTCAAGCACAAGTTATCACGAGGTCGGTGCAGGATTCAATCCTGCCATGGGCTTCGTGCAACGTCGCAATTCGCGAAAAATCCACGTTGCTTCGCAACGAACCGTCCCGATGAATGGAAAAAGGGGATTGCGCGACTGGCGACCTGGTGGAAATTACACCGCATATTGGGATTTTGATGGATACAAGGAAAGCGGGTATTTGCAGCTCGATAGCAATTTCATTTGGGAAAACGGGGCTAACTTTAGAACAGCGTTCAACTTCGCTGAAGAAGGCGTTCTCTATCCGTTCCGGGTTGCTGGTGAGGATGTACTCCCAGGAGAGTACGAGAATCCAGAACTAAACATCGTGATTAACAGTCCGTTCGATCGACCGTTTGGAGTCGGCGGTCAATTCAGAGTCGGTGGTTTCTATCAAGGTGATCGTACCGGCATCGGACTCTGGTCAAATTACACGTTTAGTGAGCACCTGAATATGTCAGTCTCATACAACTTCAGTGAAGTTGATTTTCCGAATCTCGATGAACCTTTCGACTACTCGCTGGCTAGCTTTGGGTTTCGCGCGGCGTTCACTCCCAGAATCACTCTTTCCGGGAGATTGCAATATAACGATGCTGATGACATCCTATCGACCAATGTGCGAATTGCTTGGCTAAGGTCCGCCAGTACGGGGTTTTATCTAGTGTATAGCGAAGTGGAAGATGGTAGATTTTCAGACGCATCTAATCGACGATCAATCGTACTGAAATACAGCCACATGTTCGATATGAACTTCTAGCAACACTACGGGATCGCGTCGAGCTAGTCTCATTTCTGCGATTGAGAACGGACTTCATTCCCATTCGTTAGACGCATGGATAATCGCCTGTTTTGAACCGACAAGGCGAACTAGTGCCATTACTGACGGAATATCGTGCGTTGCTTGACCAATTGGCTGAAGCCGACGCACCGCCACTGACAGAAATGCCAATTGATGCAGCACGCGCCATGTTTCGCGTCGCCCAGCCCACGCGACCAGACATTTCCGTCGGAAATGTCGAGGACCGTTCGATCGAAGGCAGAAACGGATCGATACCTATTCGGATCTATACGCCAGTCGGAGCCGGACCGTTTCCAGTGACAATGATGTTTCACGGTGGTGGGTGGGTCATCGGCGATCTAGAGACTGTCGACGCGCAATCCCGTCAAGTGTGTAAGCAAGTCGGATGCGTCGTTATCGCTGTCGACTATCGGCTCGCGCCAGAACATCGATTCCCTGCCGCCGCGGAGGACTGTTACGACGCAACGGTATGGGCGCACGAAAATGCCTCTCAGCTCAATGCCCACTCAACAAGACTGGCGGTTGCCGGTGACAGTGCAGGTGGAAATCTAGCCGCTGTAGTTGCGCAAATGGCACGTGACCACGACGGTCCATCTCTTGTTTTCCAGCTACTCGTCTACCCCGTTACGAACGGTAGCGTTTTTGAAACGGACTCATACCGTAGCAATGCGGAAGGCTACATGCTTACTGCAGAATCAATGCACTGGTTTTGGAATCACTACGCTGATCAAGGCGATCGTTCTAATCCCTACGCGTCTCCCCTTCGTGCAGCTGACCTATCCAATCTGCCTCCAGCTCTAGTGCAAGTGGCTGAGTTCGATCCACTTCGAGACGAAGGTCTTCAGTATGCCGACGCACTAGCTGCTGCAGGCGTTGAATCACAGTCACGTTGTTATGAAGGGTTCATTCACGGATTCTTCTCTCACTTTGATACTGTGCCACCAACTCGTGCCGCGATGGATGATGCATGCGCGGCGCTTCAAAGTGCGTTCGAAAACTAGCGGAATGAAGCAAAAATTGAAGACAGCAATTGTTATTGGCGTCGGCCCACTAAACGGCTTAGGCGCGCAACTTGGAGTTCGCTTCGCTCAACGAGGGTTGCGTACATATGTAGCTGGGAGAACGCAAGCAAACGTCGATGCAGTCGCCTCGTTCATTCGAGACCAAGGACATGACGCTATTGGCGTAGCAACTGATGCGAGAGACTCGAGATCTATTTCTTCGTTGTTCGACGTTGCAACTGCCAACGAGAACGAACTGACGCTCGCTATCTACAACGTCGGTAACAACACACCGGGTCGGCTTTCTGAAATGGATCCCGACTACTTTGAAGCGAGTTGGCGTACATGCTGTTTCGGTGGGTTCCTCTTCGCTCAAGCGGCCGTGAACCGCATGTCACCTATCGGCGGTACGGTGCTTTTCACCGGCGCGAGTGCGTCGATGCGTGGTCGCGCGAACTTCGGTGCATTCAATTCCGGCAAGGGCGCGTTACGGTTAATGGCTCAAGCACTATCGAAAGAGTGTGGGCCAGACGGTATCCATGTAGGTCATGTGGTCATCGACGGCCCGATAGGCGGCGATAAGATCATCAAAGGGATCCCGCAATACGCAGAGCAAGTTGGCGAGGCTGGATTAATCGATCTACAGGGAATCGTTGACGCGTATGAATACTTGTACGATCAACCTCGTCGCGCATGGACGTTCGAGGTCGACGTGCGCACGTCGATCGAAAAGTGGTAGTTGCCGATGATGTAGAGCTCAATGAGCAGTACACATCGAATTGCGAGTGAACCTCGCATTCATTAGCACACGTAAAGCAAGAAAAGCCGCGCGAAGCGCGGCTTTCCAGTTGTTTGAACGTTAATCGACTCTCGCTTGCGCAGTGCCCTTCGCAACCTCTACATCGTTCTGATTCGTTGTAGAAACGGAAAGATTGACCAGCCCGTCTTCGATAGATTCGACTGTAGCAGTTGACTGCAACGTGTCTCCCGGGAACACCTGACTAGTAAATCGAACTCCAAATTCCGTCAGACGGCCGTCGCCCACGTAGTTCGTCAACATGCGTCCAGTTAAGCCCATCGTCAACATACCATGTGCGAAAACGGTCGGATAACCCGCAACCTTCGTTGCGAACGGTTCGTCTGTATGGACTGGGTTGTAATCGCCCGATGCGCCCGCGTACATTACGATTTGAGTACGTTTTAGGTCCTCGACAACTGTTTCAGTGTAGGTATCGCCGACGGTTAGTTCACTTGCTTTTAGTGCCATTTCGTTCCCCTAGCTTTGATCGACAGGTCTTTCGGTAGATACGCCAACGCTTGTCGCAGTGACGACCAATTCACCATTCTGATCACGATATTCGGTTATCGATTCCCGGAAAACCAATTTCCCCGAGCGTCGACCAACGCGTTCCCAAGATTCACCCGGTCGTGACGACGTAGTCAAGACATCTCCTACTTTTGGATGTCGATGATAGACGTAGCGCTGTTCGGCGTGCAAGCCGCCGCCACCGCCTCCGCGACGTTGCCCCGTACTCTCGCCATTGCCTGATCCACTTTCTTCACTCTTCGGTTCTTCGCGTCGAATCGCGCTGGTTGGATTCGATCCTGAACCCATCCACCCGATCCCATCCATTCGTGGTCGCAGTCCGTAATTCGGATCAAACTGTGCGCTGGCCTGAACAAACGTTGGCGGTGCAATGATTGCGCCAGGCTCCGCATTACCTGCGTATTCCGCGTCGTAGTAAATTTGATTGTCATCACCGATAGAGCGAGCGAACATCATGATGTGACTTGCTTCTATCGAGAATTTATCGACTGCCATATTTCCTCCTCTACTGGATAAATGGACTTTGGTATCGAGGTAACTCTGCCGACCTTCGTTAACTACCTTTGAATTTCGGCTTTCTCTTTTCAAGAAACGCGCGAATCCCTTCTTTTGCATCGTCGGTCTGAACGAGCGCTCCTTGTGCATATTTTTCAAGCATCTGTGCCGCTGTAGTACTCGCTTCCATACCGAAATTCACCATCATTTTCATCGTGTGCGGCACAAACGGAGCGAACTCCGCGATGTGTTCACTCATGGACCGCGCTTCGTCAATGAGCTTGTCTGGTTCGACGATTCGTGTAATCAGTCCAATTGAAAGTGCGCGTTCTGCGGTGATCGGTTCTCCCATCAGCAACATCTCCATACCCCATCCGCGACCAACGATGCGAGGTAAGCGAGCAGTCGCGCCGCCGCCGGGAATGATTCCGAGCTTGCCTTCGGGCGTCGCAAATCGCGATTTCGGTGTAGCGATACGTAAATCGCACCCCAGTGCTACTTCTAGACCTCCGCCCATACAGATTCCATCAATCGCTGCGATGGTGGGCTTCGATAGTCGTTCCAGTTGATCGGCCAGTCCTTGCACGATCGGTTCTAGCGCTTTTTTGAAGTCGCGATCTTTGACTTCACTTAAATCTGATCCACTTGCGAACGCCCGACCACCTGCACCGGTGATGGTCACGGTACGCACACTCTCTTCACGCTCTGCCTCTGCAACGGCATGTTGAAGTTCTGCGAGCGTCTCTAACGAAATTGCGTTGTGTTTCTCAGCCCGATTGATCGTAATCAATGCCATTGTCGCATCGATTTCGAGACTGATTTGGTTGTAATCCATACGCGCCACCGAGGGGAACGGCGGATTTTAGTTAGCTCGATGCACTGGAAACGCTGATTTCTTCGGTCGAATGAGACCGCGCAATGGTGACGCAAACATCAGTTCCTCCTTCTCTGTTTTCGCCGATCGCGACAGACCATCCGAAGTTGTCACACAGTTGCTTGACGATCGCCAAGCCTAAACCACTGTGACGGAATTCGCCTCCTCGTGCGCTGTCCATTCGGTAGAAAGGTCGAAATACCTTGGTTCGTTCATCAGCGGGAATACCGCTTCCGCGGTCTCTTATATGGATGGCAACTCGCTCCTCATCGACCACGACAAGCAAAGAAACATCATTAGCGTGTTCAACTGCATTCAAAACAAGATTTGTAACCACCCTACTGAATGCGCTCGGTGCTAGTTCAAGCTCAAATTGACGTGTGCCTTCCCATTCGATTCGTATGTCCGCAACAATGCCATCAACCAATGATGTAACGAAAGAATGAAATGGCACACGCTCGGGAGTTTCCTGTGTACCTCTTGCGTATTCGAGCGCGTTCTCAACGAGCTCATCCATTTGGGAAAGGTCGTTTGCCAACTGATCGGCAACACCATCCCCGAGTTCTTCACGGTTTATTTCAAGCGCGAGACGCATTCTTGTCAATGGTGTTCGGATGTCATGTGAAATCCCAGCGAGTAGTGCGGTTCGATTCTCAAGGAGTGCGGTAATCTCTTCATACATCTGATTAAGGTTCGCTGTGAGTGTGCGAATTTCTCTCGGTCCTTCGACAGGAATTGACTCAAACGCGGTTCGACTCCGAAACTGTTCTGTCGCATTGGAAGCCCGTTGCAGGGGGCGCGCGATACGCCTAACGGCGATATACGAAGCGAGCATGACGATGATCGCCGCAACGATGACGACCGCAAAGCCGACGATTTGCTGCGTTAAATACGGTAGCTCAGAAGAAAACCCAATCTGGAGTTCGAGCGGACCGCCAGTCGGATTGGGTAGATTGACCCAAAAATTCTCCTCGTCGTCGTAAAACGTTACGTCCGTTCCAAAGCGGTCTACGAGCGCGTCACGGAGAAGTGAGAAATAGCCGGCCTCTAGTGAAACAAGAGGCATATCCTGTTTGACAGTACTGAGCAACAAATCATGATCGACAAGCACCTGCAGTTCAAATTCGGCTCGTCGATCGGCAGGGAGTTCGAAGTACGTATTCGCGGCAAGTTCAATGATCGCCGCTTGGTTATTCGCCGCACGGTGCATGAGCGGTTCCACGATCAATACATTGATCGAAAGAAGTGCAGATGCCAGTATTGCCGTAGCGGCTAACGCAAATACCGCAGTTGTACGAGTCAGAAGCGACCCGCGGAATTCAATCACGCCGCTTAGGCGTCTGGGCGGAACATGTATCCCTTGCCCCAAACGGTCTTTATGTATTTTGGATCGTTGGGGTTAACTTCTATTTTGCTGCGTAGTCGTGTAACGCGCACATCGACATTCCGGCCGGCAGGCATCTGGTGACTACCGGTAAGTCGGGTATAGATGAACTCGCGATCGAGGACCCGAAATGGCTCAGTGACGAACAAAGCCAACAATTCAATATCTGCTGATGTAAGCCCGACCAGGTCTCCGTCCTTTCGAAGTTCCTTTGTGCGCATGTTCAACTCAAACGGTCCGAACACGTGCACACGATCGTGTTCGAGCGATGAACCCTGACGCGAACGTCGTAGTACGGCTGACATACGCGCCAGGAGTTCACGCGGATTAAAGGGTTTTGGCACATAGTCGTCTGCGCCGATCTCTAGGCCCGCAATCCGATCATCATCGCTACCTTTCGCCGAAAGCATGACGATTGGCATGCCGTCGATTTGCTTTAAACGTTTAGCAATCGACATGCCGTCCTCGCCAGGCAGCATCAGATCAAGAATCAGAAGATCGAAGGAGCGTTTGTAGAGTTCACGATCTAACCCGCGTGCGTTACCGACGGTAACGACTTCCATACCTTCACGGGAGAATAGAGTTGCGAGAGATTCGCGAATATAGGCGTCGTCGTCTACGACTAAAACGCGCGCTCCCGTGTATTCTTTCGGGGCAGTAGGTGCAGCCTGATGGCTATTGCTGCGAGGAATAGGAGCGGCCAGAGGATAGTCTTCGAACCGGCGGTCGCGGCTTTCGCACCTCTTTGTCGCGCGTCGCCTCTATTTCTTCCTCGTCCGAATTCACGCGATGGACGACAATTTCCTCAAGAACGAGTTCTGCCGAAGTATCACCTGTTGGCTTCGTATCACCTGTTGGCTTCGGTTCAGCACTGTCGACACGACCGAATCGGCGTTCATGCTTTTCGACCTTGAACTCACCATCGCGTTTTATTCGACGATGGACTTCAAGGAGTAGCTCGCGACGTTCGTATGCAGTCAGCGAACCAATCTGATTGAGTCTATCTGTAATCTCTGCGTTGGAGTAGGAGTGGTACACAGGTGTATTCGCATCAATCTCTCCTAGACGCGCTGAATGCACAACCGTCTGTAAGGCATCATTGGGCGTAGCGTCTCGATCTCGAGAGCTAACATCTTTCGTCTTCGACGCGTCGTCATCGCCGAAAGTGAATGCGGCGATTGAGACGATTAGAACGCCAATTAAGTATTTTGATCGCATGTTAGGAAGGAAGTTTACCCCCTTTACATGTAATGAAGCCGTATCAAAGTTTGGCGAAACCTTGAAGTGGTCGGCGCCATAGCGAAATATAGCACCGACCTATCGAATTTACGGCTGCGCTATCTATACGGCTTCGAAAAGTCCTGCTGCGCCTTGGCCACCACCAATACACATGGTGACGACGCCGTATTTCTTGTTGCGACGCTTCAATTCACGAAGAATTGAACCAGTCAACCTGGAACCAGTCATTCCAAATGGGTGCCCGATTGCGATACTGCCGCCATTGACGTTGTACCTCTCATTGTCGAGACCTAGCTCGTCTCGGCAATAGACGCATTGGCTAGCAAATGCTTCGTTGAGTTCCCACAGGTCGACATCGTCTTGATGGACACCTGCGTTCTCTAGCATACGCGGAATCGCGAATACGGGACCAATTCCCATTTCGTCGGGTTCACATGCGGCTACCGAGAAACCACGATAAATACCCATTGGCTCAACGCCCAACTGCTCGGCACGTTCAGCACTCATCAGCATGGTCATTGATGCACCATCCGAAAGCTGCGACGCATTACCAGCAGTTACCGTACCATCTTCCTCGAATGCAGGAGGAAGCGAACTCAAACCTTCCATCGTCGTGTTCGGTCGGTTGCATTCGTCGCTAGCAACTACAACGGTCTCGCGGCTCTCTTCCTTTGTCTCCTTGTCGACTTTCAACATTTCGACGGTCATAGGCACGATTTCTTCACTCATGTGACCGGCAGTTTCAGCCGCAGCATATCGGAGCTGGCTTTGGAGAGCGTACTGGTCTTGCATCTCTCGAGTTACCTGATAGCGACGAGCGACGACCTCGGCCGTGTTGCCCATAGCCATAAAGATCTCTGGCTTTTCTTCGATCAACCGTTTGTTCTGCTCTGCTTTACCAGTGGTCTGACGATTCCGCATCGAAATCGAATCTACGCCACCTGCAATCGCAATCTGCGTTTGACCCGAAGCAATCTGATTCGCAGCGATAGAGATCGACTGCAGTCCGGATGAACAGAATCGATTGATCGTCATCCCCGCCGTTGTAATCGGCAATTTCGACAGCACAACCGCAAGGCGTGCTAAGTTCCCGTCCTGCTCACCGGCATGACTTGCTGCACCAACCACGACGTCTTCAACTTCCTGGGGTGAGATCTTCGGGTTTCGGTCAAGTAACGCATCGATCAAATGCGCGAGCATGTCATCCGATCTTGTCAGATTAAAGCTCCCGCGAAACGACTTGGCAAGTCCAGTCCTTACGCTATCTACCACTACTACGTCACGCATTAAAGAATCCTCCCCTGAACACTGACGTCAACAAAAACTGTGTGGAAGCGGTGATTCTACTATTGAAGATCGATCTTCTTTTTCGTCTTCTACTCGTAAAAATGTGTGGAACACCTTCTCCACCATCATTCAACTCGTCGAATCACGCCACACGCAGCGCGAGCTCCCCCCGCACAACCCGCTTCCTCGCCTTCGGGACAATAAGTATCCGCGCCAACGTGTACGATCACCGCACTACCGTCCGAGTCAAAGATTGATAAAGGGCCATCAGACAATGTGATGCGTGAGGTCGTGGTCAGAAGCCGACCTTGATGATTTTCATCCACCACGATATTGGGCAGATCCCCCATATGGAAGGGATGATTTCCGTCTGGACTGGTGTTCGAATTTGGTCCAGGATCGAAATGACCTTTTGCCGCACTGCAGGGCGTGCAATTCGCTGTTTCATGAACATGAACCGCATGCTTACCCGGTTCGATCGAATCGCTCCGAAGCTCTAAATCGACGTCGACTAATTTGATGCCTTCGTCCGAGACGCGTTGGCGCATCGTGAGTGTTCCGACCCGATCTTCCGCATTTGTGCAGCTATGAATCTGTGCCGTAGCGACAATGTCACCCGGAGTTTTCTCTGGAGTGTCACTCACTTCGTCAGCGAACATTGGCTCCAGTGATACAAGAAGAAGTAGCAGCGCTGTTGCAATGCGCGAAAAATCAACCATGACCCTATCCGACTATGTCGATACACTCGATTCTACGATTGCGGTGGTCCAGCGTAAGGCTCGAATTCATATCGACAAGGTTGTTCCATTAATCGCGGATCATTCTGTCCTTCTAATACCGTAAGCAACCTTCCCTCAAGTTCACCTCGAACGTTGCTGTACTCCGATCGTTCAGCAACGTTTTCTAGGTAATCTGGATCACGCTTTAGATCGTAGAGCTCCTCTCGAGGACGTTTACCGAATCCCAACTCAAACAGTGGTTCCACGTCTAAGTCCTCTCGATGCTGGATCATGTACGCCTTCGTTGGACTCGCGTCCATATCTGGATATGTAGCGAACGTGTCATACGCAAGATCCTCGTAAGAAGGTAACGCGGCGTTTGGTTGATCTAGCCCTTTTGGATCGCCCATCGGCCATCGATCTGGCTCAAAATTAACAATATAGATATAGTCCTCAGTACGTATGGCACGTTGAGGGTATGGCAGGTACTTTTCTCTCGCAAACGCAACATGGCGCTCCCGTCCTGTCACAACGAAATCTCGAGTGGGATCGATTTGTCCGCTTTCATTACTCGTCAATAACGGCATCAACGATCGTGCAGTCATACTCTGCGGAACTTGAATCTGTCCCGCTTCGCAAAACGTTGGTGCAAGATCCATAAGGTTCACAAAATCATCTACAACTCGTCTTGGCGCGATTTGACCCGGCCAACGAGCAGCGAGCGTAACCTCGCATCCGATGTCGTAGAGATTGCATTTGGCTCGCGGCATACCTGGGATACCGTGGTCACCACTCACAACGAAGAGCGTGTTGTCAAGTTCGCCAATTCGCTCCAATTCGTCGAGGAGTATTCCGAGACCATTGTCGACAGCCAAACACTCTCCTAGATAGTCTGCCGCGTCTTCTCTAATTTCAGGCACGTCTGGTAAAAACTTGGGCAAGCGTCCCTTAAGTTCGTTTGGTTCAATCTTCCACAGCGTCTTGCCCGAACCTGTCTCCCACGTTCGGTGTGTGTTTGTCGGTCCCCACCAGTAGCAAAATGGTTGCTCCTTAGGGCGCGCGTCAAGAAACTCTCGGAAATTAGCTCTCGTTTCATCGTATAAGACTTGCTTTGCCGCTTCGATGCCAAGTTCATCAGAATGACGAGTAACCCAATGTGAGAACTGATTGAAATTGATTCCGGCAGATTGATATCGGGTACGTATCCCGCCGTAAGGCGCGTTCAACGTTCGTCCAGGCGACCAAACCTTATACTGATAGCCAATGAAATAACCACCCCGCATCTCAAGCTCAAGTGGAAACGTCGGAATTGATTCGTCCCATTGAGCGCCCTGCAAAATCGCTCCTAACCCGGTTTGCCAGAAATACTGACCTGATAGGATCGAACTCCTACACGGTGTGCAGGAAGGTGCCGGAACGAGGGCGTTCGTAAAAAGAACTCCTTCACCGGCAATGCGATCGAAGTTCGGCGTATCTATTAATTGGTTAAGCGAACTGGAACCTTCAGATCGCGCATAAGCGCTCGCGTATCGACCCCAGTCATCGGCAAACGCAAATACGATATTCGGTTTAGACATCGATTTCCTCGTAACGTCGAATCGCAGTTTACTATACGTCTCGCCATTCACCACATTGCGTTTCCAACAAGGAAACAGGTTGGGCACCCAAATGTCGAACCTGTCGAGCTCGTTATGAAGACTGCTCAAGTGACTCAGGTTTTTAGGGTACTTCCTTTGTCTGTGGGATGCTCGTCGAAAATCAAATCGAGACGAGCGTGACACGTTCCAGTACCCGTTGGATGTTTCTCGACGTTACGAATGGATTCCGGCAATCCGATTGCCAACCAGCGAGAAGCGAAGCAGTGACGACTCACTATGCCAAGAATCGATGACGCGTCGAGCAGTGATTTAGCCGCTGCTAACTTGATCGATAGCTCAATAAAGCTCGAAACGTTCACAGGAGTCGATATAGAACTCCGAGTTGCGGGTATCTATATTCGAGGGGTAGCGCGCCTGATTGATGACGTGATTAGATTTCTCGTTGTTTCGGCACTAGCGGCACTATTGGTTCCAACTGGACTAGTAGGTATTGGACTCGCTTCGGTATTGGGATTCTTCATTTGGTGGACCTATAACGTACTTTTCGAGGTACTAAACAATGGCGTTACCCCTGGTAAGTACTACATGGGACTGCGCGCCGTAAACGCAGACGGCACCCCCATTGGATGGATGAATTCCATGATTAGATCGATACTCCTCGTAGTGGATTTCCTCCCCATCGGCTTCCTAGTCGGGATCATTACGATGGTGGTGTCTGGAACACAGCAACGTGTTGGCGACATTGTTGCGGGAACAATCGTCGTCTATAACCGACCTCGAAGGGTTCGAAATGTCGCGGACATCAACCGCACTGTTTCGATCCCTGAAGGCTTGTCTTCTGAAGAACAGTTGCTCTTTCTATCTTTCCAGGAGCGCATTTCGGATCTGTCACCCGAAAGAGCAATAGAACTTGCCGAAACCTTGCATCCGCTCATCGCGACGCGAGGACAAGAGGCAGTTACTGAGGTGATTGCGATCGCCCAACGGATCCGTATGGGCACATGAAGCAATCTTCCTTCGAAACGCAGCACGTCGATATCTGGGACGAATTTGAGAATCAACTCATCAGATTCGAAAGCTTGGCGAAACGACGCTCCGTTGACAACGAGGAGCGGAACCGATTCGTCAACAACTTCGAGCTGATTTCTAAGCACTTAGCACTTGCGAAATCGCGAGGATATAGTCTAGAGCTAGTAGAGCATCTGAATGAACTCGTAACTCGAGGTCACTTTGTACTCCACAAATCCCAAGCTAGTCCTCTCGAGAATATTGTCTCTTTTTTCGTATCTGGCTTCGCAATAGAGGTGAGACGCGCTCGATATTTCGTACTGGTCGCCGCGATTTCCTTTCTGCTTCCTGCGTTAGTTATCGGCGCAATGATTCAATATAGTCCACACTACGTAACGACTGTTCTAAGTTCAGCGCAAATACAACAAATTGAACGCATGTATTCGACAACCGAGGCGAGAATAGGGCGCGAGCGATCCGGCGCATCCGATATTGCGACGTTCGGTTTTTACGTTTACAACAACACGCAGCTTGGACTGAGAGTGTTCGCGACCGGCGTACTGTTCTGCTTGCCTTCGATCTTGGTTCTAGGTTTCAACGGTCTGTTCATATCAGCCATCATCAATCATCTGTCCGTGATCGGGTTAGGAACGACGGTTCTGAGTTTTGTAGCGGGACATTCGGCACTTGAGTTAAGTGCGATCGTCCTTTCTGGAGCAGCAGGCATCAAGCTGGGTTATTCACTTATCCACCCCGGCGCGCTAACACGACGAGAAGCGGTCCGTCGCGCAGGATCGAGTGCCGTTAAGGTTGTACTAGGTGCAGCACTCATGTTCATTCTTGCCGCTTTTATCGAAGCATTCTGGTCATCGCTACGGTTCGTCGCTCCCGAGATAAAGTACCTCGTTGGTACGTGTCTATGGCTATTAATGTTCAGTTATTTTCTTTTCGCTGGTCGAGATGCAGATCGAGAGATTACAGATCGCGCTTAGACCACGGACGATGTGGGAGTCAGCGGATCTTGGGACGAAACTCGCTATGCGTTGGTTTCCGCCACTCTTGCTGTCCTGGTTCGTATTGGCACTTCCGTTCCTATTGATTTCCTTCCAGATTGAGCGATTCCTTGTTCAACTGATCTTTTTATGGTGGTTCAAACCACTTTACGAACGCGCCGTTCTTATGACACTATCGATTTTGACATTCGACGGGCAGATTACGATCCGTGACTTACTCAGAGGGTTTGCAGATACGCGGTTGTGGTTCTATTTATCGATTTTTCGATTCTCCTGGCGTCGGTCTGAGAATACCCCGATCGACGCGTTGGAGGACGTAGATTTCAACACGCAAGCACAGCGTCGAAAGTGGCTATACGCACGAGATAACCGCGCTGCCGCGATAGTAAGCCTATGTGGCTTGATGACAGAGATCATCATGGTTCTCGCGGTGGTTTTTCTGTTCTATTTTCTGACGCAGAGCGATTTCAATTCGGCATATTCTGGTGTCCTAAAAATCCTCAATATAAACGAGATCACCGGTACGGAAGCTGTTCTCCTTCTCGTTGCGATCTTCGTTGCAATGGGCATTTCAGCGGTTTTCTATGTCTCGGTAGGTTTCGCCACGTACCTCAACCGACGGACCATCAAGGAAGGCTGGGATCTTGAATTAGGGTTTAAACGAATCGTCAATCGGCTCGGAATTTTTGTCCTCGCAGGCCTGTTGACAATGCCGAACATAGATCTACTCGCAAGCGAACCAGTAAGAAGCACCGACACGATTCTCGATGAAGTTCAGAGTGCGCCAGAATTCAATCAATCGAAAACGGTCACCGTGCCGGCGCACTTAAGTCAGTTCATTCAAGGCATGCTCAAGGTCGAAGATGTTGAACCTCGTCGGATTGAAATTGGAATCGGGAGCAGGATCTTCGCTTGGATTCTGAAGTTCATTCTGATTGGCGCTCTAATTGTGGCGCTCGTTTTCTTCTTTTATCGGTTTTACACCACCTACGGATTCACACCTCTATTTGGAAAAAACCAAACAACAGAACGCCCTCAGACCGTCAGTACTCGCTCGCTTCCAACGAATCTCATTCAAACAATTAAGGAAGAATGGACCCACGGTCGGACCAGAGAAGCGTTGGCTCTCCTATATAGCGCCGCTGTGGTACTCATTGATAAAGAGTTCTCGTGCAATATCCTAGAGAGTGATACCGAAAGTGAATGTATTTCGAAAACGGGTGACATCGCTGCAGATTCTCGCGATGCATTTCAAGACATAGCGCGGATTTGGTTGCGCCTCGCCTATGGCAACGAAGCGCCATCGGAAGAGATCTTCCAATCGGTCCTACTCAAGTTCCAAACGCATATCGCGACGGCATAAGCCATGACGTTCATCCGACACAACATGTCGCTAACGATTACACTGGGGCTTGCCGTTAGCCTCGGTCTATATCTTTGGCTAATCCCGTGGGTCTCGACTTCAATTGGTCCGTTTTATGGTCCCAAGGCGTTGACCAACCCCTATCTTGCGATGGAGATGTTCCTCGAAAGATATGGCGTGCGAATTGAGAGGCGCGGAGACGCGTCCAATCTTGCATTCGCAATGGCAAGTTCCGATGTCCTTCTGATGACCAATCAAACGGGAGATTTCGCGGCGGGGGAAGTAGATGCTCTTTTCGATTGGGTAGAAGCTGGTGGGACTCTAATCTACCAATCGACCACGCTTTACGCGGAAGACAGCGATTACGTTGATCGAATCCTGGCGCTAACGTCTCACAGACTCCAAATAAACCACAGCAGGGACCGAATGCATACGCCTTCGCCAGATGTCCACCACTCTAATGTCACATGTCCTTACGCAACAAACACTACATCCATTTCGTTAGGCAAGGGTCAAGAATATCAAGTAGACATGGCAAAAGGTGTGACCTTAATACCGACAGGAAATGGCAACTCGCACTCGAGTTTTGCCTACGTTGAACCAAGTCGGGGATTAGGACGGCTAGTCATTCTCACAAGTCTTAGACAATGGCGAAACAATCTCCTCCACTGCAACGATAACGCTCAATTTCTCCATGACATCGTCGTACACGGTTCCGAGACAGATATTTGGCTAGCTTGGCTTGACGGTAAGAAGTCGCAGCCGCTGTTTCAACAGCTGTGGGAGTGGTTCCCACATACCATTGCGACGATTGGGGTGTTACTGCTCTGTTGGCTATGGAATCGGATTCCTCGCGAACAACCGATCACGCGTACGTCTGAACACCGTGAAAATGCATTAGAAGACTACCTTTTACGACGGGCGATATTTCGATGGAGCTCAGCACATTCTCTTGCTCAACTTAGTCCACTACGTGCTGAGATTCAAGGACGCACCAGATCGGCATATACCCAATCGGACTACGAGCGAATTTCCCAAACGACGGGTCTGTCGATCAACGAGATCATGTCCGCTCTAAATGACAACACATGGAACGGACAACGAGAATTCACCAAGTCCGTGACCACGCTTTCTCACTTACGAGGCAAAGATTGAACTCAGAAACCAACGGTCCTTCAGACGAGCTCGAGTTTGCGGCAGACGCACTCGACAAGATTTCAACGTCTATTCGCCAAGTATTCATAGGTCAAGACGCCGTTGTCAACGATCTTCTTAGGTGTTTTGTAGCAAGTGGCCATGTGTTGCTCGAGGGAGTTCCCGGACTTGGTAAGACGCTGTTGGTTCGAGCGCTTGCAGCCTGTTTTAGAGGTGAAACGGGACGTATCCAATTCACTCCTGATTTGATGCCAAGTGACATAACCGGTCACTCGATCTTCAACATGAAGGACAGTAAGTTCGAGGTTCGAAAAGGTCCTATATTCACGAATCTATTACTCGCGGACGAGATTAATCGCGCACCCGCGAAGACCCAAGCGGCACTCCTAGAAGTTATGCAAGAGCAGCGAGTGTCGATTGACGACGTTACATATGAAGTTGCTTCCCCATTCATGGTGCTCGCTACCCAAAACCCCATTGAGCAAGACGGCACCTATCCACTTCCAGAAGCCGAACTTGATCGCTTCATGATCAAGTCTTTGATCGATTATCCGGACGAACAAACGGAAGCTAACATCGTAGATCTTGCCACGGCGGGAAAACACTCAACCTCATTGAACGTAGATGCCATCGAACCTTGCATTTCAGCAAATGAGATTGAGATACTTCGTCGAGTTACTACCTCCGTAGAGGTTGACGAGAGCGTAGTGAGTTATGCTGTACGAATCGTCCGCGAGACCAGGATAGCACCTGGTATCAGCCGCGGCGCAAGTCCTCGAGCATCTATTGCGACAATTGCGATGGCTAGAGTAGCCGCGTTGCAGAATGCACGTCCGTACGTCATTCCCGATGACGTGAAGTCTGTTGCACTACCTGTCCTTCGGCACCGTATTGCAGTGACGACGGACCTTGAAATTGAAGGTCAGAACATTGATAGAGTACTCGAAGACTTACTTACTCGAGTCGACGCGCCCCGTTCTTGAAACCATCGAAATACACACTCTATCTGATTGGCGCTATCGCCGTACTTGGTCTCTTCCCGTTCACACTGGACGTTTGGATTTGGCTTTCATCGATCTGTGCCGCGATTCTGGCAGCGGACCTCGTACTCCATTGGTTGCATCGCCCACATATTTCGATTGAACGAACTATCCAATCAAACCTAGCGATCCACCGGAACGCTGTCATTCGATTAAATATCTTGAACCGAACACAGCGTCAAATCGTTGTAAAAGTAATCGATGCATGTCCATCCGAGTTCAATCCAGAGATTCCAGATCAATTCGTGGGTGTGAATCGTGGTCACACGCTTTTTTATGACTACTCCGTAAAACCCGGCAAACGAGGGCGATTCAGTTTTGATTCCACAACCCTAATCATTCGTTCGTTGCTTCATTTCTGGGAGTTCAAGAAAAGTTATCCGGTATCTTCCGAAGTCAATGTGTATCCCGATTTCGTCGCTATTTCCGGATATCTCGAACTCGCGGCGAAGCAACACATCGCACAGCTTGGCATGAAGTTAGTCGCTAGACGCGGTTCAGGACTCGAATTCGAGCAGCTTAGGGAATATCGCCTAGGTGACCCCCTTAATCATTTGGATTGGAAAGCTACGGCTCGACATCAAAAGCTCATCTCTCGAGAGTTTCAAGATGAACGAGACCAGTTGATCTGTGTATTACTCGATACCGGAATGACCATGCGTATGCATG
>JAPOVY010000107.1 GCA_026707905.1 Gammaproteobacteria bacterium
CATCCAACATGGTGTGCTACGGCTGACAGTGATCAAGTAGCTGCACTTAGAACTCGGCAAGCGTTTCTTGCGGAATATGCTGATCGCCCAGTCCTATGCATCGGTACACACTTCGCAGGCATGACGGCAGGTAAACTGGTGAGCGATGGTGATCGATATCGACTCGACTACTAATTAGCTCGACAGAATGCGTTGCAGCACGTCCGATATGTCGGGTGCATTAGCGACCAGAAAATGGTCCGCATCATCGATTACATACAGAGTCCGGTTTGGGTTTGCTTGTGTCCACTCCGAAAGGACGCCAGTCGAGCTGATCGAATCGTTGTCCCCCACGATTACATCGACTCTAGACGTTAAGTCAGGTAACGCATCCTGTGTTGGTGGCGCAATCAGTACTAGGTCGTTGACTTGTACTGATTGAGACGCGTAGGCCAGGACGACACGACCTCCGAACGAATAGCCGCCGAGAATGAGCTGTTCAAATCGCGGCGCAAACTCCTTCACGATCGCGGCTAGGTCGGAAACTTCACCCGTACCTTTGTCGTGGGTACCAGCACTTGCGCCGACACCTCGAAAATTGAATCGAATCGTCGAAATCTCAAGCGCCGTTGCTGCGCGTGAAGCGACTTCCAAGACGCCGTCTAGCATGGAACCACCATAGAGTGGATGTGGGTGACAAAGAACCATTGCGCTCGCGGACGAAGCTGGTTCAAACATCCATTCAAGATTCCCCATCTCCCCATGCGTCGTTCCAAACTCCATGGCGCGCCCGATTGCCGAATTAAGGCTCAATTTTGGCGACACAGTCTGTGTCAATGCGTACGTGCTATCCAATCTGCTTTCGCGCTAAGCAGACGACGAGCATATGAATGGTCGAAGATGTCGCGTACCTCTAGAATGTCGCACCTTGCTTGTGCGACGGTCTACCTGCACCGTCGGATCGTATGGAGAATGGCGAGTGGCGACAAGATTAGGTTTGGTGTCCGACACACATATCCCGGAAAGCCGGAAGGAACTATGGCCGCAGGTTTACGATGCGTTTCAAGGAGTGGATTACATTCTTCACGGTGGGGATATCCACGATGTGGCCCTATTGGATACATTCGAAGAGATCGCGCCGATCTATTGTGCGAGAGGTAACGGTGAAGACGGGAGTGGTGGCAGACCCATACAACCCGATGATCCTCGAGTTAAGTACTCGTGGACGTTAGAAATTGAGGAGCTGACGGTTGGGCTCACTCATTACATTTCATTACTACCAGGCGACGATACCTTCTCGTTCAAGAAATCGTTAGAACGTTATTTCCCCGACAAAAGACCTGACGTCATCGTCTTCGGCGATACGCACACCGAACTAATTGAAGAAGTCGAAGGAGTACTGTGCGTAAATCCTGGATCGCCGACATATCCGCACAACTACGACACACAATTCGGTACCATCGGATTTTTAGAAATTGACGGGCATCAATCTCAAGCGTCAGTTTGGTTAATCAACGACGACGGGATTGAGCCGTTTCAGTGGGACGAAGCGCCGCCATGGCGGCGACGCTAATCTAGATTTGCTTCGCCGAGCACGCCGCACTCGGCGCAACCCAACCGTTGTCTAGACGATCCCTCGCATCGGGTTGATCGATGGCCAGGAGTCTTTCGTCGCAAGAATCGCTTCGCCAACTTCAGCAACGTCCCAGGGTCCTTCAGATTCATCCTGACGCGCGAGCTCTTGAAGTTGCCATGAGAGCATCGAAACCCGATTACCGGCGACCAACCAAGTTCTACCTGTTACTTCCTTTGCGTCGTCAGAACAGAGCCATACGACCATTGGCGAAACGCGTTCGGGTGGAAAGTTGTCTTTAACCTGATCAGGAAAAATATCGTCTGTTAGACGCGATAGCGCGGTTGGTGCAAGTATGTTGACCGTAATGCCGTATTTCATACCTTCTAGATAGAGACAACGGGCCATACCTGCGATACCGGCTTTAGCAGCGCCATAGTTGGTTTGACCGAAGTTACCTAATAGACCGGACGTCGAACTGGTGACAATGATTCGACCGCCCGTTTCCTGCGCCAACATTTGGTCGTAGGCGGCTTTCGTCGTTAGGTAAGTTCCTTTAAGATGGACGTTCACGACGACGTCCCACATGTCGTCAGTCATGTTTTTGAACGACTTGTCGCGCAGAATTCCTGCGTTTGCGATGCAGATATCCAGCTTACCGAAGTTTTCTACGGCAGTTTGTGTCATCGCTTTCGCATCTTCTTGAACAGAAACATTACCGTAATCAGCGACCGCACTTCCGCCCGACGCTTTGATTTCGTTAACGACCTCGTCGGCCATGCTATGACCGGAGCCGGTTCCGTCGCGCGCGCCGCCTAAGTCGTTCACGACGACACTCGCGCCTTCTTGCGCAAGTAACAGCGCATGTGTTCGGCCTAAACCGCCGCCAGCGCCAGTAACTAAAGCAACCTTACCGTCGAGTAGTCCCATGAAATATCCCCGGTTACGAATCGAGAGTGAAATTTAGGCGGACGATTTTAGTTTTGGCGCAAGTGTAAAAAGCTGATGTCGTCACCTGATCAACTCGAACGAATTAGTGATTGAGGTTCGACTCGGCCTCGATAATCCGTACATCAGAAATGGAGAACGTAATGGATGAGCTGTTTCGCTTCGATGGCAAAGTCGCACTAATCACGGGCGGCAGTAGAGGCTTAGGGAGAGCGATGGCGCTAGCCTTGGCGGAACGAGGCGCTGATGTCGTAGTTGCTAGTAGGAAGTTAGAGAACTGCGAGAAGGTTGCAGATGAGATACGGGCGTTAGGACAACGCGCATTGGCGAAGGCGTGCCACGTTGGCCGGTGGAACGAACTCGACCAACTCGTCGAGGATACCTATAGTGAATTCGGGAAAGTTGACATTCTCATCAACAATGCAGGAATGTCGCCGTTGTATCCCAAATTGTCCGCCGTGACAGAAGACCTGTTTGATAAGGTCGTCGATGTCAATCTCAAAGGTCCATACCGATTGTCTGCGTTGATCGGTGAACGCATGAAGGAAGAGGGTGATGGTGGCTGTATCATCAATGTCAGTAGTAATGCGGCGACGCATCCTTCACCGAATGCGGAACCTTATGGCGCGTGTAAAGCAGGTATCAACTCCCTGACATTGTCGCTAGCTCACGCGTTTGCGCCGAAAGTCCGTGTGAACTGCATTCAACCAGGGCCATTTCTTACCGATATCTCGAAGGCATGGGACCTTGAAGCGTTTAACCGTGGTGCGAAGACAAATATCGCACTTCAGCGTGGCGGCGAACCGGACGAAATAGTAGGCGCGGCGCTGTATCTTGCTGGACCGACTGGTTCATATACGACAGGTGCGGTGATTCCTATCGATGGTGGAAGCAAAAACTAGCGAGACGTATTGTCGAACAGTGAAGGAAGTTCGTCCGCAAAGTTCTTACCCGTCAAGTTCTCCATGGTTTGGAACCAACCAGGATTGACGAAGTTGACATCGAGCAGGTATGGGTAGGCAATATCTATCGCGCATGCGCGTATTCCCAAGTCGACGAGCTCGCTAGCGATCGATCTAACCATGTCTCGTTCTTGATCAGTCGGGTCGCAGTTGACCGCGGACGATGTCGCACCGACGTTACCTCGAAGTCCGGTTTTTACTTTCTGATATGCACCGAGTTCAGAACCCATTGCGATATACCACCTTTGTTCCCTCTCGGTCGACACGCGCTGTTGCAGGATCGCATAGTCATTACGAGTGAGATGCTCAAGGATCTGTGTTAGATTTGGATCGTTTGATTGAAGTTCGAAGACATCACGACCGAAACTACCCGCCGTAGGTTTCGCGATCCAACGTCCTCCACGGTGAACATGGTGCACCAGTTCGTCGACATTTGTCGAAACGACGGTATCCGGGGTGTATTTACTCAATGTCGTCATGGCGAGAGTCGCTTTGTTGTGGTAGAGCAAATATGCGTCGATCGAATTAACGAATCTGCATTGGTCTACCGTATGCAAGAGCTGCATGCGATCGAGAAACGTCGATCTACTACCGAATCCAAGCACCCAGATCCAGGCGAACGTATCTAAAACCGCAATCTCGTCGCTGTTTCGTATGTAGCACAATCGACCGTGATCTAGCGTAAGTTCGTCGTGTGAGACGATTACCACTTTCCAACCGCTAGACAGGAAAGCGCTTTCGATGCGTTCCAAGTTATCGGCATGCGATTCTCGCTCTGCACCGATAAGAAGCAATGTTGACACTGAAATCAGGACGAGTGAATGTTGATGCGAAGTGTATTTGCTTGCGAAACGGCTAACGTTTATACGGTTTGAATCGGGTGGATCTGGCGCTGTGTTGCATCAAGTTCATTAAACTTTGAACTGACGAAATCAACCGAATCGGACGAAAAAACGATCACTACAAATACAGTTATTGAACGCGACTACGGTCTAGACCCGCAAGAAGTTCCTCTATACCTACCTCGAAAAGTAAATGACACCGAGCGCGTACAACTCAAGTCGGAAATCAGGCGATTACTGTCTGATCTTGATGCAGTACTGATCTCACACTACTACGTTGACGCGGATATTCAGGATCTCGCATTGGATACGGGCGGATGTGTGACAGATTCTCTAGAGATGGCACGATTCGGTCGAGACCACGACGCTTCTACCTTGGTGGTTGCTGGTGTGCGGTTCATGGGTGAAACAGCAAAAATCCTGTCACCAGAAAAGCGCGTCCTTATGCCAACGTTGAAAGCGGAGTGTTCGCTTGATCTTGGGTGTCCGCCAGAGGAGTTCAGAGCGTTCTGCGACGAACATCCGGATCGCACAGTGGTTGTCTACGCCAATACCTCAGTCGAAGTAAAAGCACTGGCAGATTGGGTAGTTACATCTAGCGTCGGACAACAGATTGCATCGTATCTTGCAGGGAAGGGCGAGAAACTGATCTGGGCTCCAGATCGTCACTTAGGCGCATATATCCAGCAACAGACGGGTGCGGACATGATCCTCTGGTCCGGTGCGTGTGTTGTCCACGAGGAGTTTAAACACAAGGCGTTACTCGATATGAAGGCGATCTACCCTAACGCAGGTGTGCTTGTGCATCCTGAGTCACCGGCCGCTGTCATTGGTATTGCCGATTGCGTTGGCTCTACGAGTCAGATTCTCAAGGCCGCAACTGAACTGCCGATGAATCAGTTCATTGTTGCTACCGACCGCGGCCTGTTCCACCAGCTACGGCGCAGAAATCCTGGAAAGACATTCTTCGAGGCACCGACTGCTGGGGATGGTGCGACGTGTCGCAGTTGTGCCCACTGTCCCTGGATGGCGATGAATGAACTGCATGTATTGCGTGATTCTCTCATCAGTCAGGCTAATGAGATTCTCATTGACCCCACGGTCGGTGCGCGTGCGATGAAACCGTTACAGCGAATGTTGGATTTTCCGCGTAGTTAACTTTCCTGTGCTCGTTCAGCCTCCGCCCTAACGTCAAGTAACCGTTGATCCAGGCTTTGGGATAGGCGATTTTCGTCGCTGACGCGTTCCCGTGCCAGACGAAGCTGAGTCATTGCACTCTCGTAGTTCCCTCGTAATCTGAAAAACTCCGCGCGTGCTCGATGTACGTCGACGAGATTCTTAGCTAGGCCAGCGGTCTCAGCGAGCTGATACCAAATGTCTTGATCCTCCGGGTGAAGTTTCACCTGATCCCAAAGGTATACGACCGCTTCTGCGTGTCGACCACTCCTTGAGAGTGCGTGGGCTAGAAATAAAGTAAGTGGTTGATTGTTGGGGAAATTCTTGAGTTTTGTTGTCAGTAGGTCAATTGCTTGTTCCGACTGGTCCGCTTCGATTAAAACGTCAGCGTAACTGCCGATTACGATGATGTTGTCGGGTAAGCGGTCATATATCTCTTTCATGATCGCTATTGCTTGCTCATGTTGCGAGCCCATCGACAATGCAATCGCCTGTAAATAGGGCTTCTCCTGTGCTTCTGCTTCACGCGCCGACTCTTTGGCATTCGAGATAAAGCGACTTTCCACTCGCTGTCGAATGAGCTGATAGTCGTTCGAGACTGGATAGATGCCGCGAGGTTTTTTGGATGCTTGGCTTCGCATATCCGAAATCCGGTTCTGCGTAATTGGGTGCGTGCTGACATATTCGGGAATTTCTCGACGGTATCGCGCGGATTGCTGCATGTGTTCGAACATGCGTGCTGCACCATTCGGATCAAAACCAGCACGCGATAACGTATTGAGGCCAACGCGGTCCGCTTCGCGTTCTTGTGCACGTGAATACCCTAGACTCGCTGCTTCCGCGAGTGCCGTCGAACCGAACATGGTGGCTAATCCTGCGTCAGTTGCGCCCGAAGCAATGATCGCGACGGACGTGAGGTAGCCAACGAGATTTCGAAAGGTCGCCATCTTTTGCTTTTCCAGGCGTCGTGCGTAGTGGCGCTGGCTGAGATGGGCCAATTCGTGCGCGATCACGGATGCGAATTCGTGAATATCACGAGCCATGGTGAATAGCCCTAGGTTGATGCCGATCACACCACCGGGTGCCGCAAACGCGTTAAATTGCGGAGACTTTATGACGATCGGCCGAAGGTACACGATCTCTAGATCTGAGTTTTCAGCAACCCGATAGCAGTACTTTTCTACGAAGTATTTGATGAGCGGGTCGTTCTCCAGCGGCACTACGCTACGGATTTGCTGGAGAATTAGTTTGCCAAGCTCCTCTTCCTCATGCGGGGCAAGGATCGACGAGCTACTATCACCTAACGTGGGTAGCCGCGGCGCGTCGGCGAGCGCCCACGTTGCGAGCGTCATGACGACAATTCGACACACTACTCGCGAGTGCATTCGAAATCTCGTCATCTTGTTTTGAAACACATAGACTTGCTTACAGCATTCAAGGTTTGTTTGGACCAGTGGGTTCGCTCAGCGGTAAGACAGGTATTACACTCGAGGATTTGCATGCTGTCGTGCGAAAATTGCGCCTATGGTGGATCCTAACGAGACGTTTTTAGACGTCAAAGGTCTCAACTGTCCGATGCCGTTGCTGAAGGCAAAGCGGACTTTGAACGGAATGGAAGCTGGGGAACGACTACGGGTCGTTGCAACCGATCCCGGTTCAATGAAAGACTTCACCGTTTTCGCGAAGCAAGCTGGACACGATTTACTAGAAGCATACGAAGATCAAGGAACTTTTAACTATCTTCTCGTAAAGCACCCGCGCGCCTAATGTCGATCGTCGACATTCTCCGAGATTGGTCAAATCGAGTATTTGGCCATGCAGAAGGTCTCGTATTACTCGCCTTGATTGCGATCGGGCTAGTGGTATTGCTCACGGTTGGCTTCTATCTGGCGCCTGTAATCGCCGGATTGGTGGTTGCATTCGCATTACACGGCATCGTGAAAAAACTGACAGCGTGGCGGGTACCCCGACTCGTGGCGATCGTTGGCGTACTCGTGCTGTTCATCGGTGCAGTTATCGCTTTGTTTATCGTGATCTTGCCACTTGTATGGGCACAACTGCAAAACTTGGTTACGCAACTACCACAGGTAGCGACCGCCCTGCAAGTCATTCTCACTGAGTTCGCAAGCGACTACCCTCAGCTAGTACCCGACGCATTTCTAGACTCGCTGAGCGTTACGGCGCAAGCCCAATTGACCAATCTCGGCGGTCAGATAGTGCAACAGATCGTGCAACAGCTTCCTAATTTGGTTTGGATATTGATTTTTGTTCTGCTCGTACCAATCTCTCTGTTTTTCTTCTTAAAAGACCATCAGCAGATGGTTGGTTATTTACGGGCTCTTCTGCCGAAGGATCGACCTCTCTTGGACGAAGTAGGACGCGAGACGATTGCGCAGATGGGAAGTTACATCAGAGGTAAGTTACTGGAAATATTGATTATTGGATGCGTGTGTTACGTCGTGTTTTCGTTCTTCGGTTTGCAGTTTGCGGCCTTATTGAGTCTGCTCGTCGGGTTGTCTGTGATCATTCCATTTGTCGGCGCGGCGGTCGTAACGGTACCGGTCGTAATCGTAGCGTTAGTGCAGTTCGGCTGGACTTGGGATTTCTTTTTCGTCGTGCTCGCTTACACAATCATTCAGGTACTCGACGGTAATGTATTGGTACCGCTCTTGTTCACGAAAGCGAACGATCTCCATCCGGTCGTCATCATTGTGGCAGTCTTAGTGTTTGGTGGGCTATGGGGCATCTGGGGTGTCTTCTTCGCGATCCCGTTAGCGACGTTCATTCGCGCAGTCATAAACGCTTGGCCAACTAAAATTTCGGCCGATGGTGATGGCCCGGAATCACCGCCTTCGTCTGAATCAGCGAGCGCTCAATAGATGAGTCAAATCGACCTTAAAGGTAGTTTGGTCGCATTAGTGACACCTATGAAACCTACTGGGGAGGTCGACGACGGCGCTCTTGACGCGCTTATCGATTGGCATCTTGAATCAGGTACCCACGGTGTGGTACCGGTCGGCACAACGGGTGAATCGGCGACACTGAACGTGCGAGAACATCTCCACGTGATCGAACACACATTGCGTCGCGTCGATGGTCGAGTTCCGGTCGTCGCGGGTACAGGAGCCAACGCGACGGCGGAGGCGATTGATCTAACGCGAGACGCAAAAGTCGTTGGCGCCGATGCGTGTCTATTGGTAACACCTTACTACAACAAGCCAACGCAGGAAGGTCTGTACCAACACTATTGCGCGGTCGCAGAAAGTGTCGATATCCCGATGGTGCTCTATAACGTTCCGCCACGAACCGCTTGTGATATGTCTGCTGAAACGGTTGCTCGTTTAGCACCCGTGCCACAGATCATTGGAATCAAGGAGGCGTGTGGCGACGCCGATCGCGTACGAGAAATACGTGCGTTAGTTCCAGATGATTTCATCATTCTCTCTGGTGAAGACGCACAAACTTTTACGATGTTTGGATTCGGTGCCGTCGGCACGATCTCCGTGACTGCGAACGTCTTACCAGATCTGATGTCGAAGTTCTGCGAGAGTTACCTTGACGGCGATATCGCCGCCGCGAAGGAACTTGACGAGCAACTGCAACCAATTCACGAGATTTTGTTTTGCGAAACAAGCCCTATTCCCACAAAGTGGGCGTTGAATCAGATGGGGCGAATACCAGAAGGTATACGCTTACCCTTGGTACCGCTCTCCGAACCACATCATGCGGAGATGTGCACCCGTTTGCAAGCTATAAGCGCCCTATGAAGCAATTCGTGCTTGTAGCGCTTGGCGTCGTCTGTGTTTCAGCCACTCTGACGGGTTGTGGATTACTTCGTCAATCTGTTGGACTCATGGTTAATGAGCGTGATAACTATCTAGAAGCGGCAGAAGCAGAGACGATCAGTGTTCCGTCTGATTTGGAAGGTGAACGGATTGCGGATATTTGGGAGATTCCACAGATAGAGGAGATCCCAGCGGCGAAGTACTATGCGAATGCGGCACCGCGACCAATCTCTATTGTCGGGGATGCAGACCCGAACCTGATTCGAATTCAAAAGCTAGGTGAACGGAGCTGGATGGTCGTCCAGCGCAAACCCGATACCGTATGGCCTTTAGTTCGTCAGTTTTTGACCTTCAATGGTGCAGAAGTTGCGACGGAAGATCCAAATGAGGGCGTCATCGTGACCAAGCCACTCGACGTAACAGCGACCCGAAGCACTAGCATGCTGCACACGACGATACGCGCAGAAAATCCTGAAGCGTCTGACGATGATTTCTTGGTATTCAGGGTTGAGCAAGGGATGCGTCGTGGATCGTCAGAAGTACATCTGAAATATCTCGACGACGAGAATCAATTGAAATACATCGACTGGAGTTTGCCTTCAGCGCATAGTGAGGTCACAAACTCAATCCTTCGGCAAATCGCGCAGTTTGAAGTGGACGACGTGAGCGATGAGGCCGTTTCTCGCGTAGGTCAGGAAGTTGCCGTTGTCCCCAAAATTGAGCTTGTTCGAAACGATGTGGGTTTTCCGTCCTTACGCTTCAACGTTGACTTTGAGCGCGCGTGGGCGACAGTACTTTCCGCGATCGAACGAAGTCCATATGACGTTGCGACTAGGGAGAGGACCACTCGATTAATCGAATTAGTGATTGATGAATCCAAGCTCGACCGGACTCAACGTGAATCGTTGGGCCAACTGCTTTTGGACATTAGAAAGAGTGAGTCAACCGAAGCGCCACTTGCGATCCAACTTCGTGTAAATCCATATCAACAAGTGAACGAGATTGAACTTCAGCGATCCGATGGAAACGAACTGACGCTTGAATTAGCTGAACATTTTCTCGTGATGATTCAGCAATTCTCCTCCTAGCATCGAGGTTCCTAGATTGTCGAGGATGGAGTTCACTTCTCTCGGGAGCGGTAGCGGCGGCAATTGCACGGTAATCCGCGCTGGAGACACGACCCTTTTGATCGACTGCGGTTTTTCGAGAACAGAACTGAACGATCGACTAAGTCGCCGAGGACTCGATATCGATCAGCTCGATGCGATCTTAGTGACGCATGAACACGGCGATCATCTCAAAGGTGTGCCGATTGTGGCGAGAATGCATCAGACCCCTGTGTACGCATCTCGGGGTACGATCGAAGCGATGCGGCATCGGGTAGCACGATTCGAGACCGTCGAGAATCTCATAAATGAAATCGAACCGGACACGGTATTTCGGGTGAAAGATGTTGATGTTCATCCGATCGATGTTCCGCATGACGTGAGAGAACCGATTCAATTCGTTTGTCGATATAACGGGGTCGGCGTCGGCGTACTGACCGATTGCGGGAGCTTCACCGAACAGATGGTCATACACTTCTCTCGGCTCAATGGCCTCCTGCTCGAGACCAACCATGATTCAGAAATGCTTGCAACAGGTCCTTATCCCGAACGATTAAAACGTAGGGTAGGGGGCGATTTCGGTCATCTGAATAATCGCCAGTCTCGTGAATTTGCACAGCGAATACACCACGTAAATCTTCAGCAACTGGTCTTAGGACACATTAGTCAACACAACAATCTTCGCTCGCTCATAGAACGCGAATTTGACGATTTTCCTAGTGGTACGTCTGTCACCTACGCGAGTCAAGCTGGTGGAACCGAGTGGTTGAGCGTAACGGCAGGAAGTGTGTAACTTGATTCTGAGATTTCGCGATCGCGCGACACGGGATTGGGTAGGCTTTCTGTCATTACTCGTTTGTATTTGGAGCATACCCCTATCGGCGCAAGAATGTGACGAGCTTGAGGGTGACGATCTAACTGTATGCCTTACGTTAATGGTCTGCATGGCGCTCGATGAAGCCAAAGCAAGAAATCAGTGTCTTGAGGTCGCTCGACAGGTGCTCGACCAGCACGACGCGCAGAAAGATGCGAGTAAGCGGGTTGAACAGGTTACCGGGGACGAAGACACGGTTACTTCTGCGCAAGTTGATGAGGAAGAAGCACTTATCTTGGTCGAAGAGGCTGTTCAGGATCGGCCAGAGGAAGAGCAGCTCTCGCCTACTACAGCCCCAACGTCGCAGGCTGTTGAAACCGGGACGTCGAGTGCTGACGTAACGCGAGGCAATCGAGTAGGGCGTTGGTTCTCGTGGATGCGCCGTGGTGGAAGAAACAATGCCGAAGAGATCGAGGATGATCCGGGCTTAACGAAGGACGGCGTTCCGAAGCAATTCGCGGCTACAGTTGTAGCGGTATCGCAAGCCGGTTACAACGACGCACTGGTCGTGCTAAGCAATCGCTACGTTTTCGTTGTAAGTCGTGTTCGCCAAAGCCGCATCGAACCTGGCGATGTCATCGTTGCGCGAAAGAAGGAGGGTTTGAGCGGCAGGCTGAGTTTCTTGTTCTACGGACGTGGTGCGAGTGTGGATGCGCACCGCGTCGAGTGTGATCATGTAGAACCATCTCGTCAAACAAGACGGCGTTGTGATTTCGCGGCACGGCATTTAGGCACTGAACCGCTGTAACCAACTTAGAATTTATGGCACGGAGAGGTGCCAGAGTTGGTCGAATGGGCTTGACTCGAAATCAAGAGTGTCCTTTTGGGCACCCAGGGTTCGAATCCCTGCCTCTCCGCCAATCACCTATATATCTTTGCACGAGCTACTTTGCGCACATTCAGCCTACCATGTGCGTTTCATGCTGACTAAATCACACCGGTATTGCGCGGACTCTGATCCATTTCTGACGACGGTCTAACGTCAGCGCAAGAACAACTCCACAGCAGGATTACCCGTCTCCTCCCAATAGCGGTAGCCTATTCGCTCAAGATAGGTCGTGAGATTTGCTCGGTCTTTCGGGAGTGCCTGAAAACCGACAAGTACGCGTCCCCAAGCGGCACCGTGATTGCGATAGTGAAACATGGTGATGTTCCAACGGCTACCGAGACCGTTTAGAAATCGCAGTAGTGCACCTGGTCGTTCTGGAAACTCGAACCGATAGAGCAGCTCTGGTTTCCTGCCCGAAACGCGACCGCCAACCATGTGGCGCACGTGTAGTTTTGCCGCCTCATTGTCGGTCATATCAGTGACCTGATAGCCGGCTGCCACTAGCCCCTGCGCTACGTCTTTCCGCGTCTCACCTACACCTATTTGTAAACCTACATAGACATGCGCCTCGTCGTCAGAGGCATACCGATAGTTGAACTCGGTTACCGCACGTTTTCCGCAGGCGCGACAAAATCTTCTGAAGCTGCCCTTTTTTTCGTCAATGGAAACACCGAAGATGGCCTCACGATGCTCACCAAGCTCGGCGCGCTCCGATATGTGACGAAGACGATCGAAGTCAACGTTGGCACCACTCACGACTGCGACGTACCGCTTACCCGTTGAGCGATGGTTCTTTTCGACGTAGTTTTTCAATCCTGCAACCGCAAGCGCTCCGGATGGCTCTGCGATGGATCGCGTGTCGTCGAATACGTCCTTGATCGCAGCACAGATCTCGTCTGTCGACGCGGTAACGACCTCGTCCACAAAGTCCTTCGCGAACAAAAAGGGTAGCTTACCGACTTGGGCAACGGAAACGCCGTCTGCGAAAACATCCAATGTGTCGACCGGCAAGCGCACCCGACGTCCAGTTTTTAGCGCCGCGGCGAGGCAGGCTGAGCCTTCGGCTTCGACACCGATGATCTTGGTTTTGGGGCGTAAGTTCTTTACGTAAGCAGAAATTCCTGCAATCAATCCGCCACCACCGACAGGTACGAAGATCGCATCCCAGTCTGGATCGTGGTTCATGATCTCCATACCCACTGTTCCCTGACCAGCGATGACGTCCAAGTCGTCGTAAGGATGTATCAAGATGTAGCCGTGCTTTTTAGAAAGTTCTTCGGCACGGTCTGCCGCTTGCTGGTACGTATCGCCTTGGAAAACCACGAGCGCGCCTAGTTTTCGGACGGCGTCGACCTTGATACTGGGCGTATTGCGACCCATAACGATGTGAGCTTTGATACCCAATTTACGCGCTGCGAGTGCTACGCCTTGCGCGTGGTTCCCTGCGGAAGCGGCTACCACATTTGCAGCACGTGCGTTCGGCGACAGGAGTGACATCTTGTTGTACGCACCGCGAATCTTGAAGGAAAAAACTGGTTGCAGATCTTCTCGTTTCAGTACTACCTGGTGATCCAACCGCGCAGACAGATTCGGCGCGTCCTGTAGCGGTGTCTCGATCACTATGTCGTAGACACGGGAGGTGAGGATTTTTTTGACGACTTGTTCAAGCATTGATGTAGTGAGGGCTGAAAGCTTTGAGTAGCGCTGGATTGACCAATTTGCTTGCGGGGAAACTAGGTCGGTTCGGGTCGACTTGGACCCACCTTTTAAGTCCGAACGAGCGTATTTGGAGACCTAGTCACAGTATTGATCGTGAATCGGATTTTAGATTTTGTTTTTTCTTGGGTACTTCGAGGCGAAAGTAGCTCACATGCAAGTTATCAACTGGCGCTTACGCTAACGCTCTTGATATTGAGCACGTCAATGTCGCGCGAGAAAGCGCGAGATATATTCAAACCGAATCTATAAGCACCTATCCAACAATTCACGACTGAAGTCACGGATTTCGTCTCGAATGCGACGGAACACGTCCTTGAATTCTCCCTCAGACATATCTGGATAGTCTGGGTCTTCGAATGCGTGATGCAACGTTTGCTTGGCACACGGGAATACTGGGCAGTTTTGTCGCGCTGTATCGCAAACCGTTAGCACGAGGTCATACTCATCGCCAACATATTTGTCGACATGATCAGACGTATGGTCTGAAATATCGACGCCGACCTCTTCCATAACTTCAATTGCGAGTGGGTGCAAACCTTTCGGTTCTGTTCCCGCGCTATCGACCGACACGTGCGCGCCGCCAAAGTAGCGCAACCAACCGTGTGCCATCTGCGAACGTGCTCGGTTACCCGTGCAGACGACGAGTAAACGCAATGGACGTCGCGTCATGTGGTCGGATGTTGACACAGGATTGATGCCAAAGTGCCTCTATATTCAATACGCTGGATAGAGAACGTACTTACCCGAAGTCGCGAGGAAGATCCACTCACTATCGTACGTTGTTGCTGCCGCCTCGTAGGTTAGTGGGCTTGGTCTGAAGGTTCAACTTCGTACGCCTCAAGGTCGCTAGCCACAATCGAGTCGATCAGATCCCTAGGACCTGCTACATAACTTGAAATGCCGCTATAGAGGATAGCCAGAAACCAACTTCTATCCTCTGGCCAAATAACGTGGGGCATATCGGAGCTCCGTTCGTATGAATCTGGTTGTTTCAACCAAGTTATCACATCGTCATAGCGACAAGACCAGATGTAGTAAGTCCAATTCGGGAAAGAAAGAAGTACTTTAGAGTCCCAATCCGATCCACCTTCCCATTTACCGCACAAGCATCGGTCACCATGCGAAGTCCAGCGTGACAGCAAGTCCTCTAGGACGACAACGGCGGATTGCTCAATGTTCTGTTCCTGAGGCGCCCAGGTCCAGTTCTGACTTGGCGACAGCGCTTTTTCACCGTGGTCCGTAAACGGTCCACAGATCTCGTGCCAGCGAGATTTCCGATCCATGCGCTTACCGTTTGCCGTTGCAATTTCAGACCATTTGACTGGTATCGCCATGAGTTCCGTTTCTTGATCACTTGGATCGAATTTCAATGCGCCTTCGTGGGTTGGCTCGACCCATTTCCACGCAGGATTTGGTAGCCAGACGTAACCTTGATAGCCGAGCGGCACGACCCCATCGATTCCGCGACCCACAGGATGAATGTCAAAACCTTCAACATCGCCTGGTTTTGCAGGCTTGTAGAACAAAGGTGGACCTGGTTCATGCCTCATGAAAGCGGCTTGGTGTCCATAACGCCAACGCTCGTAAAGCAATCGCATCCCGAGACCGAACGGGATCCGATTTCCGATTTGCTGTGAGACTGCTAGGTGAGCAGTCCGTCGCCTCTTACGCGTTTTGTTGAACAATCCCATGATGCTCAAAGTCTAATGTTTGTAGTGCTCAGCGAATGGTCCTGCGACTTACAGCTGAGACTATACGCCGCGTTCGTTAATAGATATAAAGTCGTTGACACTATAGGGTTACTTGATGAGCGCAAACTTATGTACTCTATGTTTACTTAGCTTACACACGAATCACATCATCAAGACCGAATTAACGTTAGCGAGACTTCCGCTGTAAGGTTTTGCCAGGTGACATTAAGTGAATAGACGCAAATAATCACCACTGCGGTCGCGGCTGTCGCCGTTGCGCCACAAAAGGTTCAGCCCAATAACTCGACGAATGTCGTTAGAGATTACTCGGCCATTACGTCCGTACCGGTGGCGAAGGAGCTACGCCCCAGTTCCTCTGCGGAGGTGAGTGACGCAATTCGTAATTGGTCTGGACCGATATCTCTCGGCGGCGGCAGATTCAGTATGGGAGGCCAAGTTGCATCAATTGATTCCCTTCACTTGGATATGCGGGGGATGAATCGTGTATTGAGCGTGGACTCGAAGCAACGAGTAGCGAGGATACAGGCTGGCGCAACATGGCGTGATGTTCAGGACGCAATCGACAAGCATTACTTATCCGTCAGCATCATGCAGAGCTTTAGCAACTTCACCGTGGGCGGTTCGGTATCCGTAAACTGCCATGGACGATACGTCAATAAAGGACCCATAGTAAATTCGGTTCGCGCGATTCAGCTTGTCGGTGCCGATGGACGGATTCAAGAGTTAAACCCGGAATCACCTTTGTTCAGAGGCGTGTTTGGCGGATATGGTGGACTTGGCGTCGTGACGGAAGTTGAGTTGAATCTCGACCAAAACCATCGAATTCAGCGCTTGGTCGAGCAGGTCGAAATTGAGTCATATCCTGACTACTTCAAAGAAACGATTGCGAATAAAGCAAATGTTGTTTTGCACAACGCAGATCTTCGACCGCCTCGCTTCGACCAACCCCGGCTTATTAGTTGGGTTACAACCGATGAAGCTGTGACCATCCCCGAGCGCTTAATCCCTCGGGATCGAGACTACAGTCGAAATAAGGAGTTAATTTGGGCTGTGTCGGAGCTGCCAGGTGGTAAACGTCTACGACGTCGAATCGAAGACCGATTGTTCGAAAAGAAGGCCGTTGTTTGGCGCAACTACGAGGCGAGCCTCGACACAGACTCATTAGAGCCACGCACTCGTCTGTTTTCGACTTATCTACTACAGGAGTACTTCGTACCAGTCGACAATTTCTTGCCGTTCGTGCGTTCGATGGTAGGTGTATTGCGACGCAATGACGTGAACGCTCTGAATGTATCGATCCGGCATTCCCCAAGCGATCAACTATCGACGTTGAAGTGGGCTCCGACCGACGTTTTTTCATTCGTACTCTATTACAAACAGCGTAACACCAACAGAGCACGCCGAGACGCTGAAGCGTGGACTCGCGAAATGATTGACGTAGTACTCGCCAATGACGGACGTTACTACCTGCCATATCGTCTGCACGCGACACGATTCCAATTCGAACAGGCATATCCGGAGGTAGAAAAATTCATCGCGCTCAAGCGGCAAGTCGACCCAGACGGTAAGTTCCAGAACTTAATGTGGGAGAAATACCTCTAATTCTCAAATAGGTTTCTACGTTAGCGTCTCGAGTGTGAATATGCCCAAGCCGGTAGTTGTTATCTTCGGTTTATTGTGCTCAAGCATTTCCATCTCTGCACAGCAGACTGGTGGTATTGAAGGCTTTGTCAATGCAGCAGAAACTGCTGACGTACGGGGCATTCTCGTCACCGCAGACGGCGACGCCATGCCGAGAGTTCGCGAGACTCGTACAGACGCGGAAGGCCGATTCGAATTTCTTCGATTACTACCCGGAAGCTATCAGCTAATCTTTGATACGGGCGATGGTGTATCTCACGCATATGAAGCGATCGTCGTACTTAACCAGACGACGGCGTTACGAATTGAGTTGCCGCGAAACTCTTCGTCAGAACTGGAGGAGTTGGTTGTAATTGGTCAAAGGTTAAGTGAGCGGGGTCGCGCGGGAATCGCAAACGGACTCGATGCGACGACGGTTCGAGGCGTGCCTTCTGGTCGTGACTATCGCGATCTTGTAAAAATGGCGCCGGGTGTACAGTACACACAAGACGCTATTCGAGGACCGTCCAGTGGCGGCAGCGGTCAAGATAACGTTTACCGGTTTGACGGTGTCGACGTAACCCTGCCGATGTTCGGTACGCTAGCCGCGGAACCATCGAACCACGACATTGAGCAACTAGCGTTTGAGCGCGGTGCCGCGGGTGCCAATGGCTTCAATCGAAGCGGTGGTTTCGTAATGGACTCCACGGCTCGGTCCGGAACTGATGAGTTTGAAGCAAAACTCGAATATGTTGTTGTGCCAAGTAACGTAAGAGCGGAAGCGGACGTGGACTCCCGCTCTACTGAAGCAGATCAGCGTTGGATGACTGTGAGTAGTAGTGGACCGATCGTTCCCGAATTGTTGTATTTCTACGGCTCCTTCTACTCGCCTTATGAGGAACGATCGAATCAAGCTACGACATACGGTAACGTCAAAGACTTCACCAACACGCGTCACGAATACTTCGGCAAACTCACGTATGCGCCAACTGATAGTTTCTTGTTAAACGCGAGCTATCGAACGTCAAATCGCACAGAAAAAGGTGTGTCCGTCGGTCCACTCGACGCGGATTCCGTCTCTATAGGAGGTCGCGCCAAGCAAGACGTCAAGAGCGCTTCAGGTTCTTGGTCGCTTGAATCAGACTCAACCATAGGGTTTCAGTATGACACCTATTACTTACACGGCTCGTCAGTTCCTGACGTTTTACTTAGTGTCGTTCCTTCGCTCGACGAAGTACTGGACGTTTCGAATCTGGATCGCATGGGGTACTTGAGAGTACCAGCGTATGTCCCAGGTGAGGATAAATTCAATGCTGCCATTTCGCCGATCGTTCAACGTTACGGTGCAGTTGACTCATCTGGTAATCGACAAGGTGGTGGCGGCGTCGGTGCTCACCCCCAGATCAACGAGCAAGCGTTTAAACGTTGGGGCATCGAATTGACGTTCGATCATGGTTTCGAGTGGGGTTCGACGTCGCATGTTCTGCACCTTGGCCTACGTAGAAGCAATGCGCGAGAAACTCTCCTTCGAACATCGAACGGATGGGGTACGATCGAAGTTCCTGGCGGTATTGATCAAGCTACTGATGGAACGCCCGTTTTCTACATCGCGAGTGTTCAACAAATGAGTATTCGCAAACCAGACGGTACGTTGGTCGCGCCAATTGATTCATATACGCGGTCGACGTCGTTTGAGATCAACGATACCGTCCGGATTGGCGATCTGAGTCTCGATCTCGGAATACTCGTCAGTGAAGATGTACTTTATGGTCAAGGACTACGAAGCACATCGGGAACGTCCTCAGGCTTTGTTGTCGAGCCTGGTACGAAGTACCGGATGCACACGATTGACTGGCAGGAGATGATTCAGCCGAGAATCGGTGTGACTTATGATCTGAGTGATGATTCGACGGTTTTCGTGAATTTCGCGCGATACAACCCAGAAGCGAGCTCTCTCGCACGAGCCGCGTCATGGGACCGAAATACGCGGGCGCGAATCCGTGTCTTATTCGACGAAACCGGCAACATCATCGAACACGAACCATACCCAGGGTCATCAGGCAAGATCTTTCAGCAGGATCTGACCCCACGTCGCATCGATGAATGGGTTGTTGGTTACCGGCGCGATTTGGCGACAGGACTGACCGTGAAAGCCCATCTCCGGCAACGTGACGGCTCGCACTACTGGGAAGACACGTGGAACGGTTCACGTAACTATGACAATGCGCCGCCTAGCGTTGCGTCAAAAGGTTTATACGTTCCTGACCTGCCCGAAATCAGAGCTGAGATCGGTGGCTCTAGTTACGTCATTGCCGAACTTGACGGTGCGTACACACGATATCGAGAAGCATCGTTAGAACTCGAAT